>CAMXWI010000043.1 GCA_947252915.1 uncultured Lactobacillus sp. | reverse complement strand
CTGTAAAGATTGGTATTAATGGTTTTGGCCGTATCGGTCGTTTAGCATTCCGTCGGATTCACGAATTGGGTGCTAAGGATATTGAAGTTGTAGCCATCAACGATTTGACTACTCCTGCAATGCTTGCATACCTTTTGAAGTATGACTCAACTCATGGTAAGTTTCCTGGTGAAGTTTCTGCTACCGACACTGGTATTGTTGTTGATGGTAAGGAATACCCAGTTTACGCTGAACGTGATGCACGGAACATTCCTTGGGTTAAGAATGATGGTGTTGACTTTGTACTTGAATGTACTGGTTTCTACACTTCTGCTGAAAAGTCACAAGCACACTTAGACGCTGGTGCTAAGCGTGTTCTGATTTCTGCACCTGCTGGTAACATCCCAACTGTTGTTCCTGGTGTTAACCTGGATACCCTTAAGAAGGATGACAAGATCGTTTCTGCTGGTTCATGTACTACTTCATGTCTTGCACCAATGGCTTACTTCCTTAACAAGGACTTCGGTATCAAGGTTGGTACTATGACTACGATCCACGCATTTACTTCAACTCAAGCCATCCTTGATGGCCCTCGTGGTAAGAAGATGCGTAACAACCGTACTGCAAGTGTTAACACGATTCCTCACTCATCTGGTGCTGCTAAGGCCATTGGTTTGGTTATCCCAGAATTAAATGGTAAGCTTTCTGGACACGCACAACGGGTTGGTGTTGTTGATGGTTCCTTAACTGAACTTGTTTCAATTCTTGACAAGAAGGTTACGGTTGACCAAGTTAACGATGCAATGAAGAAGGCAACTGATGGCAATGATGCCTTTGGTTACACTGAAGACCCAATCGTTTCAACTGATATTATCGGTTCAACTTACGGTTCCGTATTTGATCCATCACAAACCGAAATCATGGAAGGTGACGATGGTTCACAATTAGTTAAGACTGTTGCTTGGTACGACAACGAATACGGTTTCACTTCAAACATGATCCGTACTTTGCTTCACTTTGCTACTCTGTAAGCAAAAACTAAGTACTAATTAAAAGGTGGGAGGAGGAAACTCCGCCCACCTTTTTGACAGAAAGAGGAGAATTAATTATGGCAAAAATGACTGTCGAAGACTTACCTTTGGAAGGTAAGAAAGTATTAATGCGGGTTGATTTTAATGTGCCAATTAAGGATGGTGTCGTTGGTGATGACAACCGAATTGTGGCGGCATTACCAACTATTAAGTATGTAATTGACCATAACGGTAAGGCAATCTTGTTCTCACACCTAGGACGGATTAAGAAGGAAGAAGACAAGCCTGGTTTATCAATGCGTCCGGTAGCAGAACGACTTTCTAACCTGTTAAATAAGCCAGTTACTTTTGTACCAGTAACAGAAGGTAAGCAACTTGAAGATGCTATTAACAACATGAGTGATGGTGATGTTTTGATGGTCCAAAACACTCGTTACGAAGATGTTAAGGATGGCGAAAATGTTAAGCGTGAATCCGGTAACGATCCTGAATTAGGGAAGTACTGGGCATCACTTGGTGATGTTTATGTTAATGACGCCTTTGGTACTGCTCACCGTCAACACGCTTCTAACGTTGGAATTGCCCAAAATATTGGGGATGGTAAATCCGGAGTTGGTTTCTTAATGGAAAAGGAAATCAAGTTCTTAGGGAACGCTGTTGATAATCCAGTTCGTCCATTCGTTGCTATTCTTGGTGGCGCCAAGGTTTCCGATAAAATCGGCGTTATTGACCACCTATTGAACAAAGCTGATAAGATCATTATTGGTGGTGGAATGGCCTACACCTTCTTTGCTGCGAAGGGCATTAAGATTGGTAATTCATTAGTTGAAAAAGATAAGATTGATGTTGCTAAGGACATCATGGCAAAGGCTGGCGATAAGCTGGTTCTTCCAGTTGACAGTGTGATTGCTGATGCCTTCAATAATGACGCTAACACCAAAGTGGTTGAGGGCGATATTCCTGATGGCTGGATGGGCCTGGACATTGGTCCAAAGTCAATTGAAGAGTTTGAAAATGTTTTGAAGGATGCCAAGACTGTTGTTTGGAATGGCCCAATGGGTGTCTTTGAAATGCCAAACTTCGCAAAGGGAACTTTGGCTATTGGTAAGTTCTTGGGTAACCTGAGCGACGCAACCACAATTGTTGGTGGTGGTGACTCTACTGCGGCAGCTAAGCAGTTAGGGATTGCTGACCAATTAAGCCATATTTCCACTGGTGGTGGTGCATCATTAACTTACCTTGAAGGTAAGGTTCTGCCAGGAATTGATGCAATTTCTGATAAATAAATCTATTGAATGAGCACAAATCGGGTTCCAGAGTGCGGCTTGGCCGGGCACTGGAACCCATTTATGTACTGTCAGTTCTGGTAAAACAATCTTTTTACAATTATTAAGAATGGGGGATTAGATGATGAGATCGCCAATTGTTGCTGGAAATTGGAAGATGAATAAGACGGTTGAGGAAGCCGTAGAATTTGTGAATCAAATCAAGAATCATTTACCAAACCCGGACGTTCAAGAAACAGTGTTGGCAGCACCAACTATTGCACTTGTGCCAATGGTGAAAGCTGCAGCAGGAACACCATTAAAGATTGCCGCGGAGAATTGCTACTATCAAGACGCGGGAGCATTTACTGGCGAAACTAGCCCCACCACTCTGTATAGTGCTGGTATTCACCATGTGATTTTAGGTCATTCAGAACGGCGAAAATTATTTAATGAGACGGACCATCTTATTAATCTAAAGGTACATGCCGCATTAGATGCTGGCCTTTGCCCAATTGTTTGTTGTGATGAAACCATGGGTCGCCTAGTAGCGGGAAAAAAGGTCCATTGGGTAGTTAGTCGAATCTTAGCTGATTTAAAAGACTTAAAGCCGGAAAACGTAGATAAAGTGACGATTGCCTATGAGCCAAGTTGGGCAATTGGAACTGGTGAAAGTATGGATCCAGACCAGGCGGAAGAAGGTTGTTATCTAATTCGCCAAACCATTGCTGATATGTATGGCGATACTGTTGCGGATAATGTACGAATTTTGTATGGCGGGAGCGTTAACAGTGATAATATCAATCAATTAATGGCTAGTCAGGATATTGATGGCGTCTTAGCAGGTGGTGCTAGCCTAGATCCGCAGAGCTTTTTAAAATTGGTGAACCACTAATTATTTAGACTTGTTTTAGGGTTCACAAAATAATACAATGGTAGCTGTAAGCATAGAGCTTTCCAATTTATTCTGGAGGAGAGAAATACAATGTCACTTATTACAGATATTTATGCTCGTGAAGTCCTTGACTCACGTGGTAACCCAACCGTTGAAGCTGAAGTTTACACTGAAGCTGGTGGTGTTGGCCGTGGAATCGTTCCATCTGGGGCTTCTACTGGTGAACACGAAGCTGTTGAACTTCGTGATGGCGACAAGAATCGTTTTGGCGGCAAGGGTGTTTTAAAGGCTGTTGCTAACGTTAACAACGTGATTGCCAAAGAGATCGTGGGAATGGAAGTTACTGATCAAATTGCGATTGATAAGGCAATGATCAAGTTAGATGGTACCCCAAACAAGGGTAAGTTAGGTGCAAACGCCATTTTGGCTGTTTCACTGGCTGCTGCTCGGGCTGCTGCAGATGAACTTCAAGTTCCTCTGTACAACTACCTTGGTGGTTTCAATGCTCATGTAATGCCAACCCCTATGATGAACGTTATCAACGGTGGTGCTCACTCTGATAACAAGGTTGACTTCCAAGAATTCATGATCATGCCAGTTGGTGCTCCAACTGTTCGTGAAGCCATTCGGATGGGTTCTGAAACTTTCCATGCTTTAAAGAAGGAATTGGAAGCTGCCGGTAAGGTTACTTCTGTTGGTGATGAAGGTGGATTTGCCCCTGACTTTGCAAACAACGAAGAACCATTTGAATTCTTAATCAAGGCGATCAAGGATGCTGGTTACAAGCCTGGTAAGGATGTAGCAATTGCCTTTGACGTTGCTGCTTCAGAATTATGGAATGACGACGACAAGAAGTACAAGCTTCGTTGGTCAACTGGTGAAGAATTCACTACTGAAGAATGGATTGACTACTTGTCAGGAATCATTGCTAAGTACCCAGTTGTATCTGTTGAAGATCCAATTGATGAAAACAACTGGGATGACTGGGTAACGATTACTAACAAGCTTGGTAAGAAGGTTCAATTAGTTGGTGACGACTTCTTTGTTACTAACACTGATTACTTAGCTAAGGGTATTAAGATGGGTGCCGCTAACTCCATCTTAATTAAGCTAAACCAAATCGGTACGTTAACTGAAACTGTTGAAGCCATCGAAATGGCCAAGGAAGCTGGCTACACAGCGATTGTTTCTCACCGTTCTGGTGAAACTGAAGACACGACCATTGCGGACTTAGTTGTTGCTACGAATGCTGTTCAAATCAAGACTGGTTCAATGAGCCGGACTGATCGTCTTGCTAAGTACAACCAATTAATGCGGATTGAAGATAACCTTGGCGATGTTGCTAAGTACAAGGGAATTCGTTCCTTCTACAACTTAAGCGAACAAGCTAAGTTAGATATCGAAAATCGTTAATTGAAACAAAAACTTAGTTTTAAGGACTGAACATTATCTGTTCAGTCCTTTTTTTATGAAATTCAGCTAAGAATTTCTCATTGATTTTTTATTTAAGCTTCTTTATAATAACTCCAGAAATTATTTGAAGGAGTGAATCGGTCAATGGCAAAAAATGATGCTCCAGAATTGTCAAGAACAATGACGGCTGGACAAATGGAAATGATTTCGCTTGGTGGTGCAATTGGGGTTGGACTATTTATGGGCTCCACCTCGACAATTAAGTGGACCGGTCCATCAGTGTTATTGGCATACGCTTTTGTTGGCTTGATTTTATATGTCGTGATGCGAGCGCTCGGTGAAATGATTTATATCAATCCTGGGACCGGATCATTTGCTGATTATGCAACTGAGTATGTGCATCCAATAGCGGGATACCTAGCAAAATGGGCTAATGTTTTTGAATATATTGTTGTTGGGATGTCTGAAGTGGTCGCAGCAACTGAGTATTTAAAATATTGGTGGCCTCATTTACACACGTGGTTTGCTGGAATTGTGATTATCATCTTCTTAGTTCTAGCAAATCTAGCTAGCGCAAAGGCCTATGGCTCCCTTGAATTTTGGTTTGCGATGATTAAAGTGGTCACGATTATCATGATGATCCTACTGGGCTTCATGGTGATTTTCTTTGGGTTTGGTAATGGCGGGCACCCCACAGGTTTTTCCAATCTATGGGCTCACGGTGGTTTCTTCACTGGTGGTGTCAAAGGTTTCTTCTTCTCAATGTCGATTATTGTTGGTTCCTATGAAGGAATTGAATTATTGGGAATTTCGGCCGGGGAAGTTGCAAACCCGCAAAAAGCGATCGTTAAGTCGGTTAAATCCGTTCTATTACGGATCCTGATCTTCTATGTTGGGGCTATTTTTGTGATTGTGACGATCTATCCATGGAACCGATTAAGTGCGGTTGGTTCACCGTTTGTTTCGACGTTTGCCAAGGTTGGAATTACTGCCGCGGCTTCGATTATTAACTTTGTGGTCTTAACCGCTGCTTTGTCTGGTGCTAACTCAGGAATTTACAGTTCCAGTCGAATGCTTTTTAAGCTTTCACACGAAGGAGATGCTCCAAAGATTTTTGGGCGACTTTCCAAGCGCATTGTTCCTGATGCAGCCATTTTGGGAATTTCTGGTGGGATCTTGATTGGCTTCATTCTTAACATGGTGGCGACAATGTTTAGCAAGTCTACTTCTGACCTTTTTGTGGTTGTCTTTAGTTCTTCTGTTCTACCGGGAATGGTGCCATGGTTTGTGATTTTATTAGCTGAATTAAAGTTCCGTCATAATAATCCGGATGTCATGGAGAACCATCCCTTTAAATTACCTTTGTATCCACTATCTAATTACTTTGCATTCTTAATGCTCTTTGTAATTGTTATCTTTATGTTTATCAATCCCGATACTAGGATTTCGGTGATTGTCGGCGCTGCGGTGTTAGTTATTGCTACGGTGGTTTACCTAGCGCGGCATAGGGAAGATCAATCAGCAAGTCATTAATGAATGTGGTACACTCTAAAAGAATGAAAATTTTGGAGTGGCAATTTTGAGTAAATTACATTTTGGGAAATTAAACTTTAGTAATCTTCGCCAAATTGGTCGGGCAATTGTCATTGGAATCCTGACTGGATTAGTTGTGAGTGTATTCCGCTCCGCAATCCAGCATGGATTAACACTGGTAATTGCCTGTTTTAATTTCTTTCATCATCAGCCAATTTGGTTAATCCCCTGGCTAATCGGTTCCGTCATTATTGCTTTGCTTTTGGGGAGAATGTCTCAAAAAAACCCAAATATTAAGGGATCAGGAATTCCCCAAGTGGAAGGACAATTAACGGGGCAGTTTGATGAGCAGTGGTGGCCAGTTCTTTGGCGAAAATTTGTTGGTGGTATTCTGGGGATTGGGTCCGGCCTATTTCTGGGCCGGGAAGGTCCTTCAATTCAGTTGGGAGCCACCATTGGTCAAGGAATTGCGGAACATAATCACGTTACTAAAATTGAGCGGCGAGTTGGGATTGCTTCCGGTGCGGCCGCAGGTTTATCCGCTGCATTTAATGCCCCTATTGCGAGTTCAATGTTTATTTTGGAAGAGGTTTATCATAACTTTTCACCGCTCGTCTGGCAGTCGGTATTTATTAGTGCCGTTGTTGCCAATGGGGTTTCAATGACCTTCTTTGGACTGCGACCGGACCTTGATTTACCACATCAGGTTCTCTTTCCAGCAAATCAGTATATTCATTTAATCATTCTAGGCTTGCTTTTAGGAATCCTGGGGCGGGTTTATCAATACGTGATCCTTCGTTTAGGCACTTGGAGTCGTAAAATAAAATGGTTTAAACCTAGCTGGTATCCGGTAATACCGTTTTTACTGGTTATTCCAATCGCGTGGTATTGGCCAGTTACCCTTGGTGGTGGCAATAATTTAATTGTTTCTTTACCAAAATTACCACTATCCATTCCATTATTATTTGGTTTTTTACTATTACGGTTTGTTTTTTCCATGGTTAGCTATGGTTCTGAAATTCCTGGAGGGATTTTTCTGCCAATCTTAACGCTTGGGGCAGTCATTGGTGCATGCTATTGTGCCACGCTAGTTTCTTTTGGTCTCGTACCTAAAGAATACTTGGGAAATTACGCTATCTATGCCATGGCGGGTTATTTTGCTTGTATTTCTAAAGCACCGTTTACCGCCATCTTATTAATTACAGAAATGGTTGGTTCGATGACCCACCTAATGCCATTGGCTGTAGTAGCGGTCACCGCC
>CAMXWI010000042.1 GCA_947252915.1 uncultured Lactobacillus sp. | reverse complement strand
AAAATATTACACGAAACTATTTTATCACAAGCCCGGGCCTTTTACCGCTCTTCAAAGCGCTTTTTACGATCAAAAGGCCGGAATGCTCTCCAGCCTTTGTAAAAAATTAATATGAGTTAAAGACGTGTGATTGGAAATTATCAGATCCTGAATTCCGGTAAACTACTGCTTGCATTTCAGAATCCGATTGAATCTTAATATCGATTGGAATCCCATGCGGCAAGTACCGTTTAGCGGCTCGAGCAATGTATTGCGTAAAGCTGGTAATTTCCGATTGACTGTAAAACTGCGTGGTAATGGTAATGTGCATCCCAGATAAATTACCATTGTGGTACTGAGCTTGCGCAGTTACCCCGCTCAAGTTCGGGAAAAAGTTCTGAACTTGACTCTTAAAGTTGGAGAAACTGTCGTTGTCAGTTGAGCTACCAGAATTCTCACTAGTTTCTGCACTTGCCTTTGGCAAAACAGCGTTCCGATAATTCAACTTAGTCCAACTAGATACCGTCTTTCCCTTGTTGTTGCTGTATGCAAAGAACGTTCCCCCAACCAGACTATCATCAGGGGCTTGCTTATAGAGAGCAATCACAATTGGAATATTTTTCAAGGCCTTTCGTTGCCGCAGACGTTTTAAAATCTTGGCCGCCGCAATTTTACCCTGTTGTTCGACTTCGGCATCCGAAATCTTCTTGGTGTAATATGGGCCATCCGTCTTCTTTTGGTAGCGATATTCACTATTGATACCAATTCCGATCGTCATTCCCTTGAGCTTTAAGGAATTACCACTTTCGGTCATGTAATCCTGTTCTTCAATTTGCTGAACATACTCAGGGTTCGGGTTACTCTTTTTCCCTTGCTTAGGATTCAAACCATTGGGATTACTGCTCGACTTCCGACCAAGCCAGCTCTCAATCGTATCTGAACTTAAATACTGACCTTCTTGGAAAATATAGTTTTTCGTCGAGAAGACTCGTTTTGAAACTTCCGTAAGGCCATTTTCAAAACTCTTTAAATTATACTGATTGTTATTTTGACTGGTATTGACTCCCCGAGCCTTGCTAGTTCGGTAACGACCACCCTTAATGACTCCTTGATACGTACCGCTTGATGAACCAGTGGTCGTGTAATTACCCTTACTAGAACTTTTACCACAAGAAGCCAGTACAAACGTTGCAAGCAATACTGACCCAGTGATCAGTAATTTTTTAACTTTCACGAGCTTAATTATCCTCCTTCATTGCTTGGCTAAAGCGTTGTTCATCCCAGATTGGAATTCCTAACTCCTGAGCCTTTTGCAATTTACTGCCGGCCTTTTCGCCTGCAATCAGCAGGTTTGTTTTTTTCGAAACACTTCCGGTAACTTGTGCACCATGCTCTTCCAGCCACTCTTTGGCTTCGCTACGTGTAAACATCGCTAATTTCCCGGTTAAAACAACCTGTTGACCATTCCACTCACTAGAAGAATCAACATGCGAAGTAGCCGTGTATTCCATATTGACCTGAACATCCTTCAGTTCTTGAATAAGCTGGTGAACCTGCGCGTTCGCAAAATAGGTAGCAACACTATCACCGATCGTTGGTCCAATCGTATCCACGGCAGCAATCTCCTCTGCTGAGGCCCCCATTACCGCATCTAGCGAACCAAACTTTTCCGCAATCAACCGAGCTACCTTAGCACCAACATGGCGGATTCCCAGGCCGAACAATAAACGTTCGACTGAATTATGACGGCTATTATCAATTGATGTCAATAGGTTAGTAGCCGATTTTTCACCAAATTTATCTAAAGTTAATAATTGCTCTTCATTTAGCCGATATAAGTCGGCAAAATCACGAACTAATTTTTTATCCCAAAGCTGTTCAATAATTTTGGGTCCTAAACCATCGATGTTCATCGCATTCCGTGACGCAAAGTGGGCTAACCCTTCTTTAATTTGTGCTGGACACATTGGGTTTACACAACGGAGTGCCACTTCATCGTCGAGGTGGACTAATTTAGATTCACAAACCGGGCATTGCGTTGGAATTTGGTATTCTTCACTATCGGCAGGCCGTTTTTCAATTATTACCCGGGAAATTTCTGGAATAATATCGCCGGCCTTATGCAAGAGAACCGTATCACCCAGTCGAATACCCTTTTCCCGTAAATAATCAGGATTGTGTAAGGACGCACGACTTACTGTCGTCCCCGCTAATTGGACTGGATCCATCACTGCAGTTGGCGTCACGTTACCGGTCCGACCAACTGTCCACACGATTTCTCGAACAACCGTTGCCTGCTCCTCAGGGGGAAACTTATAGGCAATTTCCCACCGTGGCACTTTCACCGTGTTGCCAAGCTTAGTCTGGAGTTGTAAATCATTTACTTTTTCGACAATTCCATCAATGCCATACGCTAACTGATCCCGCTGTGCGGTATATTCATCAATATACTTAGCCAGTTCTTCCTCACTACGAATAGTTTGATTATGCGGATTTACATTAAATCCTAAATCACGCATCCGCTGCAACGCTTCTTCCTGGGTCGTCACACCTAACTTTTCATATTCTGGAACATAATACATAAACGTTGCCAGATTTCGGCGAGCAGTAACTTGAGGATCTAATTGGCGAAGGCTACCTGCAGCAGCATTCCGTGGATTAGCAAAGACCGGCTGACCATTTGCTTCCCGTTCAGCATTTAATTTAACAAATGACTCCTTTGGCATATAACATTCACCACGAAATTCTAACGAAAGTGGTTCCGGGAGTTGATGTGGAATATCTTTAATCGTCATGGCATTTGCCGTAATATCTTCACCAATGACCCCATTGCCTCGTGTTGAAGCTTGAACTAACCGACCATTTTCATAAACCAAAGAAAGGGATAAACCATCAATTTTTAGTTCCAAGTCGTATTCAATTGGTGCAGTATCTGACAGGTTACTTTGTTGCCGTTCGTTAAAGGCATGCAATTCATCCACAGAAAAAACATCACCCATCGAAAGCATTGGAATATCATGAGTAACCTTCGCTAATTGAGTATCTGTCTGACCGCCGACTCGCTGAGTTGGTGAATCTGGGGTAACCAGTTCCGGAAAGCGGGCTTCCAATTCAACCAAACGTTGATACTGACGATCATAAACATAATCCTCAACACTTGGATTATCTTGCTCATAATATTCTTTTCCCCACTGGATTAATTGCTGACGAAGTGGTCCAATCTCTTTTTTAGCCTCATTCAGAGTCATTTTCTCTTCAGCCATTTTATTCATCTACCTTTTCAATTGGTGCAAATGTTGCCAACAGTCGGCGAACGCCCTCTTTTGGAAAGGCGATATCTAATTCCATATCGCTTCCTGAACCATTAACAGCAACTACGGTACCAATTCCCCACTTCTTATGCTTAACCTTATCGCCAGCACTCCAGGATTGTTTATCTGCTCCCGTACCATTATTAGTCTTCGGGGCAATTCGTTTACCGGCTGAAGCATATGAATGTGACCGCCGACTAGCACCATAAGTTGTGGCCGTAGCTGCGCGCTGTGCAAAATTACTGCGCCCACCATTCCCAAATGGGGTTCGCATACTTTGCTGACTGTCGAAGTCTAAAAGTTGGTCATCAATTTCATCAACAAACTCTGACTCAGGGTTTCTTTGAATTCGCCCATATAGAACCCGTGACATCGCATTCGTAAGAAACAACTTCTTCTGGGCCCGAGTAATACCAACATAAGCTAAACGCCGCTCTTCTTCCTCTTCTTCTGCATTATTAAGGGCCCGAGCCATTGGGAAGATGCTTTGTTCCATTCCAATTAGAAAGACAACTGGAAATTCTAGTCCCTTGGCTGCATGCAAGGTCATCAATGTTACCGTATTTTCTTGATCTTCAATGTCATCTTGAGGAGAGACCAACGCAAGATCAGTCAAGAAGCGGGTTAATTTTTCTTGAGCATTGGCAGCATCATCCGCATTATTCTTATCAAATTCTTGGGTTACGGACTTAAATTCATCCAGGTTGTCCAACCGTGATTGGGCTTGGAGACTCTTTTCGGCTTCGTCTTGTAATGCTTTACGATATCCAGTCCGCTCCAGAATTAAATCAGTTAATTCAGTAATGGAAAGTTCATCAGCCTGATCTTGAATCGCACGCATTTCTTGAGCAAAACCATCAAGCTTATTACGCACGCTCGTTGAAATTTGGTTAGCCAACATGATGTTTTGAGTAGCGGTCAGTAACGACATATTATTTGTCGCCGCAAATTCCCGTAATTTTTCAATACTGGTAGATCCAATTCCCCGCTTGGGCGTATTAACAACCCGTTCAAAACTCATTGAATCATTCGGATTGGCAACGAGTGTTAAATAAGCTAAAATATCACGAATTTCTTTTCGGTCATAGAACTTGTGACCACCAACCATCGTGTATGGCACTGAACTTTTCAGGAAAGTTTCTTCAATAATCCGTGATTGAGCATTGGTCCGGTATAAAACAGCAAAATCGCCATATTTATACCCATGTTCCCGCATTTGTTCTTGGATTTTCTTTACCACGTAGTAAGCCTCATCGTGCTCACTTTGGGCACGATAGTATGAAATCTTCTCACCTTGACCATTTTCCGTCCAAAGGTTCTTATCCTTCCGTTTTTGATTATTAGCAATCACTTCATTTGCCGCATTCAAAATCGTTTGTGTGGAACGATAATTTTGTTCCAGCATAATTGTCGTGGCGTTCGGATAGTCCTTTTCGAAATTCAAAATGTTATTCATGTTGGCACCCCGCCAACCATAAATACTTTGGTCAGCATCACCGACAACACATAGGTTGTGATAGCCATCCGCTAGCATATGAACTAGTTCATACTGGGCATCGTTGGTATCTTGATATTCGTCGACGTGAATATACTGGAACTTGTTTTGATAATATTGCAGCGTTTCGGCATCCGCCTTAAATAGCTGAATCGTCTTCATAATCAGATCATCAAAGTCCAGCGTTTGGTTGGTTTCTAACTCGCGTTGATACAGGCGGTAAGCGCGGCCAACCATTTTTCGAAATGGATCTTGATACCGCTTTTCGTATTCATCTGGTGTCAACATCGCATTCTTGGCGTTTGAAATGGCACTTAAAATCTGGCGAGGATCAAATTTTTTAGTGTCAATATTTAACTCCGCGCAAATCCGTTTCATTAATGTCCGTTGTTCACCAGGATCAGCAATTGTGAAGGAAGTGTTAAAGCCTAACTTATCAATATCCCGTCTTAGAATCCGTACACATAACGCATGGAAAGTTGAAACCCAAATATCATTGGCACTATCACCCAGCAATTTACCAATCCGCTCTTTCATTTCGCGCGCTGCCTTATTGGTAAAGGTGATAGCGAGAATATGCCATGGTAGTACATTTTTTTCTTCAATTAAGTAAGCTACCCGGTGGGTTAACACCCGCGTTTTTCCTGATCCGGCACCGGCCATTACTAAGACCGGACCCTCAGTCGCTAAAACCGCTTCTTGTTGCTTGTCATTCATTCCTGCCAGTGCTGATTGCATTGTCACACCATTCCATCCTCTCTTAAAATCAGTCAGTGAATATTATACCAAACTTAAGTTTGAGTTATATCAAAAAAAGAGGGTTCGACAGAACTAATTTAATTAGTTCATTGTCCCCCTCAAGGTACCAATATCAATTGATGAATCTGGATTAAATTATTCAGCATCCTTGCCCTGATCAAACCAAACTTCGGTATCATCAACCTGACTTTGGATTTCGTCAATCGTGCCGTCTTCAGTAGTTGCCCACACATAGGCAACCACAGGATTCTCTTGATGACGGTTAGCAGCAAAGAAGCTAAACTTCCAGTTATCCCGAATTAACACTTGCCGTTCCATTGCCGAAAGTTGTGCCTGACGCCCAATCAAAAAGATTGCAGGTTGAACTTCTTTAATGAAGTGCGCTGGCCGCCCAGCAGAGATCCGTACTTGTTGGTCATACTGACTAACGTTTGCACTTTCTGAGAAGATATTGCCACTCGTCGAAACCCCGGGTTCAAGATCCTTCACGTAAAGGTTGCCAGTACTAGTAACGTAGAAATTAACTGAAATAATTCCCTTATAACCAAGTTGGTTACCGATTGAATTGGCAATCCGTTTCATTTCTTGATGCATTTCATCAGGAACGACCACTGGTGACTTAACCGCCTGTAATCGATGACCAGCCCCATATTGCAATTCGCTCAATGGATAAAGATGATTACCATCAGCATCAATCGCCATTGTAATTGCGTACTCTGCGGTATGATCAATCCAAGATTCAAGTAAGTAGGTTCCCGCTTGGATAAAATCAGCTGCTCGCGCAATATCAGATTCTTTGTGGATTACTAATGCGTTCTCACCAACGCCGCGTTGAATTGGTTTTAAAACGGCTGGATAACCGATAGAATCAATTGATTGATAAATATCATCTAAACTAATCACGGTTACATAGGGAGCCACATTAACGTTAATTTGATCCAAAAAGGCCCGTTCCATTAAGCGATCTTGCATAATCTCTAGTGGATCCAACCCCTGTGGAATCGCTGTATATTGACTCAAATATTTAATAACGATGGAGTCGATTGCTGCCGTTTCATAGATCACCGCGTTACAATTTTGTCCGAACTCAGTGAGCTTATCCTTATCACGATAATTACCAATCACTGTAAAGTCTGCTTGTTTGGTAATCTCTGGTTCAGGATGATCAAGATAGACCCCAACGTTTAAGCCGGCTTCCTTAGCAGCTAAAATTAACTTCTTTCCGTTTCGGTCAATACCCATAATCCCAAGGGTATTGCCTTGATATAAAACATCCGTACTCATAACCGCACCTTCACTTTTTAGACAAACTCAACCTGGCCATCCGCTAATGACTTGATTTGGGCAAGAGAGTAAACTTCGACACCCTTGTCTCGTAATTCTTTACCACCCGGTTGAAAACTTTTTTCAATGACAATTCCTGCGCCGGCAACTTGAACGCCAGCTTGATCAGCGATTTCCATCATCCCTTCAACTGCTTGACCATTGGCCAAAAAGTCATCAATTAACAGGACTTTTTCTCCAGTTTCAACATATTTTTTAGAAATAGAGATCCGGTTAGTAGTCTTTTTAGTGTAGGAATAAACATCCGCTGTAAACATATTGTTGTTGAGGGTTAGGCTCTTGTGCTTCCGAGCAAAGATCACTGGTAAGTGCATTGCTAACCCTGTCATCACCGCCGGAGCAATTCCCGAAGACTCAACTGTCCAAATTTTAGTAATTCCTTGATCAGCAAAATGTTTAGCGAATTCTTGACCAACTTTGTACATTAAATCTGTATCAACTTGGTGATTCAAGAATGCATCAACTTTTAAAACATTTCCTGGCAATACCGTACCGTACTTTTCAATTTTTTCTTTTAGTTCTTGCATATTTTTCTCCTATTGGTCGTATTTGTCTAAGTGATAGGTCTTAATA
>CAMXWI010000041.1 GCA_947252915.1 uncultured Lactobacillus sp. | reverse complement strand
AATCCCAATCTTCACAGATGGTTCCTTTTGTGAAGGCAGTTGCCAGAGATCGCCACGTGAAAACACGTGAGGTCGTGGTTAATTCAACTACTTTAACGGATGGTATCATTGTCCGGATTAAGGATAAAGATTACCGGGTGAATTTAAGTGCCGACAGTAACAATTATACTTTGACGAGGGCGCATGTGATTGACCATCGAGTAATTATTAAGAAGCACTAAGGAGGGGCAAGAAAGATGGATAATACTTATTTGTTAATTACTCTTAAATTTGCTTTAGGAATGCTCTGCCTGATTTTACAAATTAATCTACTTGGTAAGGGAAATTTAGCACCAACCTCGGCCCTTGACCAAGTGCAAAATTATATTTTAGGGGCCATTATCGGGGGCATTATTTATGATAATGACATTAGCATTGTTGAATTTATTTTAGTCCTGCTGATCTGGACAGTAATTGTTTTAATTCTTCGGTACATCAAGGAACATAATCGATGGGTCCGCATTGCGATTGATGGGCAGCCACAGTTACTGATTAAAAATGGTCATGTGTTGGTTGATAATTGCATTCGTTCGGGTATGAGTGCAAATGATCTGATGTTTCGTTTACGGAGTCAAGGTATCTATGAAGTGGCACGAGTAAAAAGTGGTATTTTAGAGCAAAATGGCCAGTTAGTGGTAATTGAAAATAATGAGCATGATGTAAAATTTCCATTAATCAGTGATGGCCAGTTGAATACAGATATTTTAGAACTAATTCATCGTGATGCTCAGTGGGTTGAACAACAGATATCGGCTGCTGGTTATCATGGATTAGATGATATTTACCTTGGCGAATATTTACATGGTGAATTGCGGTTGGTCGGGTATCCCAAACGTTAAGTTCAATCAATTAGTGGATTTGAAAATAACCGCGTCAGTTCAGTTGATTCAGAACTGGCGCGGCTGTTATTGTATTATAAGGCTTTTCCGGGAATTAAGATTATTGCCGATTTGGTCGTCGTTTTTGGTACCAGCAGCACATGATGAGGGTAATTAGACTAATCAACGTTCCTGGGATGAGCAATGGCGGAATGTAAGTCATGGTAACACGATGGGTCCCTGAATTCATTGGAATCCCCATGAAAGTACCAATGACCTTAAATGGCGTGACAGAATGATTATCCACTTTAACATGCCAGCCCTTTGCATAAGGGATGGTGGTCATCAAAAATTGGTGCGGTTTCCGTATAGTTACTGTTCCTTTAATTTGATTAGCGCGGTAACTGGTCACGCGTAAGCCGGCACTTTGCAAAGCTTTGCGGGAATGCTGGAAGGCTTGACCATTAAGTCGGTACAGACTGACGTTTTGCATCCATAAAGCCTGCTTTTTGAGTTTGAATTGAATACTAATGGATTTGCCCTTTTGTTGGTGAGCCAAATTAATCACGATGGTATTGTGATAGGTCGGATATTGATCCAGCGGGCGCCCATTAATTTTAATTGAAGCAACACTTTTGACGCTTGCACCAAGAGTCATGTAATAAGAGTCATTGGTTTGCGGTGTAAAGTGGAGGGTGACGCTGGCGGATTGCGACGGTTCTCTGCGTGTAAAAGTGGTGCCAGTAATTTGTTTGGCACTTTGAACGTTTTTGAATGTCACGTGGTCAAAGTTTTGAACGTTAAAGAGACGATTATTAGCTGACTGCCCAGCTAATAATTGATAAATTTGTGATTGGTAGCTGAGCGGATCTAATGTCACGTCATGGAAATTAAGGATTTTTTTGCTAGCCCCAAAAGCAATGGGGAGAGCGTTCGGATTTTCCTTAATATTTACTAACTTGGTGTGGTGATAATCGCGGAGACGATGCCAATCCATTCTAGTACTGGTAATGGGTAGAACTTGATTACCATTCACTTGACCATGATGACGGGCAGTTAGAAAGTATTTGAAGCCTAATAAAGAATCTGTAACTTGGGTTCCATTAGAGTAGGTAATGAAACCATCGCCGGCTGGCTGACCAATTGTACCCATGAAAGTTGAAACGGCTGGTTCCATTGTGGAGCCAAAGTGTTCACCGCCGTAATAGTCACTTTGAAATGGATCATCTTTAGTGCGCATGAAGTTTTTAGCAATTCTGTACCAAGAATGGTCCCCCTGTTTGGTTTTACGAACAGCTTGGTTCATTGCAGTTGTATAGTTACCAAACTCGGGTTGAGATACGTACGAGATATGATTGAGTGAGATGGCCGAATTACTTGTCACATCAACTATAACTAATAGGACAAACAGTAGGTCCGTCATTTTAGGTGCGTGGTGATAATCAATCAGGAGTAGACAAATGCTGATCAGAGCAAAACAGAGACCAATTGCCAGTTGGGATGAATTGATGTATGAAAAATGAGCTTTGTTTAACCACAAATAAGTTGTAATTGCACAAATGAGGATCAATAAACCACCCGCTACATACCAGTTGATTTTAAGGTCGGGTTTTAGAGTCATTGCGGCTAGGTAAAGAACCCAGAAACAGAAAACAAACGAAAAACGGGATGGGTACCAGACGGGAAATTGTCCGAGGTGCCAAAGTAAGTCTAATGGTTGAAAACAGAAGGAGAAAATTAACAGGGCAGAGATCAACAATGCTGTTAATTTGGCCGGCCAATGGTCATGACTGTAGATGAAGTAGAGACAGGCTCCAATGATGAATAGCATGCCAACGTAAATGTTTGGTTGTCCAGAAGGCATTTGGCCAAAATTGAATGATCCCGGCACTAATTTAGCTAGAATCTTGAGTGGCTGATATTCAAATGCCCATTTAATTTTTTGCTCCGTATAGGTCCCCTTGCTTTGGGTTAGTGCATAAATGGTCGGGAGCGTTACGATAGAACTAAGTAAGCCGCTGACGAGTAAAAAGAAGCAGAAGCGTCCCGTAATTTTTCCCAAATGGGACCAGTTACTAAATTGACGAGTAGTTTGCCAAATAAAGAAGAGGACAGTAAAAATAGCGACCATCCAGGCCATATAGTAGTTATCCAAGATGGTAAGAGTTAACCAACCAACATAACGCCATGGACTCTGATTGTTAATTAAACGGAGCAGACCGTTAATTACAAGGGGCAGTAAGAAAAGAACATCTAGCCAAAGAATGTTTAACTGATTGGCAATCATCCACCCCATGAGGGCATAGGCCGTTGCAAAGGCCCAGCTACGGGGTGGTGTTTGGAGGTGCCAACGTTGAATTAACCAACAAAAGCTCAGACTAGCGAATCCATATTTGAGCAGTACAAGGATTAGGATCCCAGATGAAAGTGACGGTCCAGGAAAAAACAAGAGAAGTAGATTGAGGGGGCTAAATAGATAGTAAGCATTGGTACCGAGCATTTCACCGCCAAGCCCCTTAGAAAAGGAGTAAAATAAACTAGTTGGGTGGTGAAGAACTAAATTTCGAAAGGCGGCCAAGAAGTCGACGTACTGTTGTCCAAGGTCAACAGTTAAAATCGAATTTTGACCGAAGGGGGCCATTTGTCGGTAAGCAAAATAGCTCCCCATGATAATCACCGGAATAAAGAATGCAATTAACAATGATGATTGCATTTGGCTGTGTTTTTTAAACAATAAAATCACCTCAAATAAACTAGCTTGTATTATATAACAGGATACTTTTTTCAACATTGGTTATCATGAAGGTTTTAAATTTAATTAAATCACTGTTAAAGTACTCACTTTTGCTTAAAAAGGGAGTATTATTAACACCGTTACTTTAATATGGAATAATTTTGGTTATTAGCTTGAATGACCATCGATAATCTTTAAAATGAAAAGTTAGAATTTTCTAACAATGAAGGAGAATGTCAAGTGAATTTTTTGAATCGCTTTAAAGGACTTTTTAAATTTCGTTCTCGCTCACGAAATAAGACAGCCAAGTCCGCAATCCCATTTCGGTTAAACTTTCTTTTGTGGATTGTCGGCTTGCTACTGCTTGCGCTTGCCGTCCGACTGTTCTATTTACAGGTGTTGAACGGAGCTTCTTACAAGGCAGAGGTCAAGCGTTCTGACACCACGACACAAACGAATAATGTTCAACGGGGAATGATCTATGATGCCACCGGTAAAGTGATGGTTGGTAATCAGGCAACCCAGGCTATCACATATACCAAGGGGCAAAATGTTGATAGTGATGACTTGTACAAAATTGCCAACCGGCTTGGTAACTATTTAACGGTACCGACTAGTCGTTTGACAACGCGGAATCAGCAAGATTATTACTTAGCTGATAAACAACATTTAAAAACCGTAATCAAATTAGCGAAGAGTACCGATAGTTCTAGTCAGTATGATGATGCAATTGATTACTTAAATCGCCACCCCCACTACTTTAAACTGACGAAGAGTGAAAAGAATAAGGCAATGATTTATGGCTCAATGAGCGGTGCCTACTCACTTTCAACTACCTATATTAAATCTAAGAATGTATCAGCCAAGGAACTAGCGGAAGTTAGTGAACACTTGAGTGAAATGCCTGGTGTCAAAATTGGAACTTCTTGGTCGCGAAATTACCCATCTGGTAAAGATGTTAAGAGTTTAGCCGGGACGGTTTCGACGACCGGATTACCGAGTGATGAAGTCAATAGCTTATTGTCACAAGGGTATTCACGGAATGATAATGTCGGACAAAGCTACCTTGAGAAGCAATATCAGGCCACTCTTGCTGGATCGAAGTCACAAACTCAGGTCACAACTAGTGGCAATAATGTCACGAAGACGAAAGTAACTTATCCAGGTAAAAAGGGTGACAATCTGGTCTTGACCGTTAATGCCAAATTCCAAAATGATGTGCAAAAGATTCTCAAGAGTAACTTTCCGGCAGGTGGTAACTCGACGGGGGTTTATGCCGTAGTTATGAATCCATATACGGGCGCCATTTACGCGATGGGCGGAATCGATCGTAATCCATCAACCGGTAAAATGACCGATGATCAAATTGGGGCAATCAATCACCCCATTACAATGGGATCAGTTGTCAAGCCAGCCACAATTATGGGTGGATTGATGGAAAAAGTAATCACACCAGAGAATAATACGTTAACGGATACACCAATTAAGGTCGCTGGGACCTCAGTGAAGAGTTCTTGGTTTAACAAATCAGGATCAGCAAGCATGGCATTAAGCGCGCCAGAAGCACTAGAAGTGTCATCTAACTCCTACATGATGCAAATTGCAATGAAGGAAGGTGGCATGAACTACCATAGTGGCGCACAGTTGACTTTGAAGCCAAGCATTTTCACTAAGATGCGTTACTACTACAACATGTTTGGTTTAGGGCAAAAGACCGGAATTGACCTCCCTGGGGAAGTATCTGGTTATAAAGGACCATCGAAAAAGAAAAATATTGGTTCTGCACTGGACTTATCATATGGGAACTACGATGGTTACACTACTATCCAGTTAGCACAGTACATGTCGACCATTGCAAACGGTGGTTACCGGATGAAACCATACATTGTTAAGGAAATTCGGGGAACCAAGTCCAATGGTGAGTTAGGAAACATTACCTATACTGCACAACCTCAGGTTCAACAGGTGATCCCAGCACCAAAGTCGTATTTTGAGCTAGTTCGGCGGGGATTGTATTTAGTTACCCACGGGACGAATTCTTACACGACTGCTAAGTCATTAAGCAGTGTTAAGCCATCCATTTCTGCGAAGACGGGGACGGCGGAAACCTTCTACAAGAAACAAAGTACTGAAACGCTAAGTTTTGCTGGTTATGCGCCATCAGATAAACCACAAGTAGTGGTTGCATTGGCGATTGCTAACGCTTCAGGTGGAGAAAATAACCTGACGATGGCTAAGCAGATTTTCCAAGCTTATTGGAAAGATGTTCAAAGTGATAAGACAAGTCAATAAAGTGTCAAGGAAAAAACCTTAACAAACTTTGGTAAAAAACTGGTCAAACTTACGAATTAATGATATAGTTGTACGAGTTAGGGTTACGTATTAAATAACGTATTCTCGTTAAAAATAAAATTAAGTTTGGAGGCAAAAACAATGCGTGTAAATATCACACTTGAATGCACTGAATGCCACGAACGGACTTACTTAACTAGTAAGAACCGTCGTAACAATCCCGACCGGCTCGAATTAAAGAAGTACTGCCCACGGGAACGTAAGGTTACCTTACATCGCGAAACTAAGTAAGGTAGATGCATGAAACGTCATGGAATTCATTCCATGACGTTTTTTGCTACCATTGGCCTTTTCATTCAATTTGATCATCGGTATAATAGTGCCCGTTAACTATTTCAAGGAGGATAACCATGTACAGCAAAAAGGAAATGCGTCAGGCATATATAGCTCGACTGCAACAATTGGATCTCAATACCCGTTTGGAAGAAGAAAAACAGCTCGCTTCTAAATTATACGATCAGCCAGAATGGGTAAGTGCTCAAATGATTGCAATTACGTTAAGTCAATCTTTTGAAATTAATACTGCACCAATTATTCTCCATGCGCGGCATAAGGGACAACAAGTTGTGGTCCCGCGTACGCTTCCTCATCGTCAAATGGAATTTGTAACGCTTACCGAGGAAACACAGTTTAGTGAGAGCCACTTTGGGGTATTAGAGCCGGTCAATGGCCAGGTCGTTACTCCTGATGATATTGATCTCATGGTAGTTCCGGGAGTTGCCTTTACGCTATCCGGAAAACGTTTAGGATTTGGCGGTGGTTACTATGACCGTTATTTAACTAAATACCACGGCCCTAAGTTAGCGCTAGCTTTGAACACCCAATTGGCAGATGAGGATGAATGGGCCGTAGAAGAGTTTGATATTCCAATGGATCGGGTGGTTAATCTCGCTAGTGATGAACGATAGAGGCGTGGTATGAAAAATTCTTTACGACAAATGCCGGTTACAATTACGTTAATTGTAATTTGTGTTGGCTGTTATTTATGGACGGTAGTCCAAGGTGGATCAACGAACCTGGCGGTTTTAATTCATTCAGGTGCCAAGGATACCCCGCTGATTTTACAAGGCCAATGGTGGCGATTGTTAACTGCTGGTTTCCTTCATATTGGTATTCAGCATTTAGTAATTAATATGCTGACCTTGTACTTTTTAGGGATGTATGTGGAAACACTCTTTGGTCATTGGCGAATGCTAATAATTTACTTAGTGAGCGTTGTTAGCGGCAATTTGTTTAGTATGTTGATGCAGCCGGTTAATTCAGTGAGTGCCGGGGCTAGTACAGGGTTGTTTGGCCTCTTTGGGGCTTTTATTATGTTAGGAATTGTTTTTCGAGACAATCTTTTAGTTCGTCAAATTGCCCGTCAATTTTTTATCCTGGTGATTTTTAATTTTGGAGCGGACTTGTTAATGCCCGGAGTTGATTTAGCAGGGCACTTGGGCGGCTTTTTTGGGGGGCTTTTAAGTGCTGGGATGTTAGGTTCAACAAAAATTGGCAAAATAGACTTGCTAAAGCGTTTTCTTAGTGGCACTATATTAATTCTGTCTCTTATACAC
>CAMXWI010000040.1 GCA_947252915.1 uncultured Lactobacillus sp. | reverse complement strand
CTGCAATATCTCTAACCGTACCAAGTCTAAAATCATCATGAACTTACAGGATGATCGAACGCAGAAATGCGTTGCGGTCGACAATAATGTCTCACCATCGACCGTTGGTCGATTAATGGATGCAAATCGGGAACTATATCCGATTTTTCCCGAGAGATTACCCAAACATTTAGCCTTTGATGAATTTTGCGGTGTTCATCATCAACTACACTTTATCTGTATTGATGGAAGTAATCATCACCGCATTATTAAAATCCTACCTAATCGCTTCAAATCATCAATCATTAGGTATTTTGAATGCGTTGATCTTTCAGCGCGGAAACAGGTTGAAACTGTGACGATGGACTTGAACAGTTATTATCAAGATATTGTTTACCAACTCTTTCCGAATGCTAAAATAGTCATCGATCGTTTTCACATTATCGCCATGATGACCCGCGCATTCAATCAATATCATAGCCAGTTAATGAAACATTACAAGTATCAATCACATGAGTATAAGCTCCTCAAGTTTTCTTGGCGTTTATACCTTAAAAACGACCGTAGTATTTCTGATGTCCAAGAATATTATGATCGACATATTCATCAAAAAGTAACTGCCGGAGAACGGATTAGCTTAGGTCTAGAGTTAGATACCAAACTAAATAACGACTACGTCGTTATGCATGATGTGATGAATTATCTAACGCTCCGCAATAAAGATCGATTAGCCGAAGCACTCTTTAATTATCGTTATGAACAGCTTAGTAAGCCGATGGCTGACGTAATTAAAACCTTGCGCAAAAATTTAGAAATCGTGCTCAATGCCGCTGAAAATGAGCAGTCTAATGGTCCACTAGAAGGTACCAACCGTATGATTAAGCAAATTAAACGCACGGCTTTCGGTCTGAGTAACTTCAATCACTTACTAGCAAGAATTAATCTGCGAATGATGAGAACAAAAAAACAGTACCAAGTTTAAAAACTTGATACTGCTCTATTAGCTTGCATCAACAGTATTGGACACAGAGCCTTTAATTTAGGTAACTTACAGGGTTCACTTCAAGAATTAACCTTTACTAAGTTCAGACTTGCTATTTCATTGTAATCACAAACCCATTTGGCATCAATTGGTGATCCTGTACGCCCTGGCTAAGAAGTAACCGACCGGTACTTAAGCATTTAATTGGTAAATTCGTAGTGTTGAAAATCCCCGTAAGAACCTTTCCGGCACCCATACGAGAAATTTCCACCAGTCCTGTCGGCAAGACTTTAAGAACAACCATGCCGCCTGCAATCAAGTCTGCATAGTTCCGTCGCAATGCCACTAACTTTTTAAAGAAAGTAAACATATCCTGACCATCATCATCTGGCACCCAATTCATCGGTTTCCGACAGTCTGGGTCATTATCGCCATCCATGCCGTACTCGGTACCATAATAAATCGACGGCGTACCAGGCTGCAAGAAGGTAAAGGCAAAGGTTTCCTTGACCAGATTCCGGTTACCACGAGCCCGGGTCATAATTCTGGCAGTGTCATGTGAATCTAAAACATTAAACATCATCTGGTTAGTCTGGTCACGATACTTCATCAACTGATTACTCAGATGGTCTATCATTTGTTCCGCGCTAATCCGATGATTAATGAAATGATCCAAAATAGCACCTGTATAACTGTAATTCATGACCCCACTGAACTCGTCCCCGTTCAGCCACGCCTGCGAAGTATGCCAAATTTCACCCAAGATATAAAAGTCTGGTTTGAGGGCTGTCGTCTCCTTGTGAAACCTTTTCCAGAAATGGTGGTCAATTTCATTAGCTACATCTAACCTCCAAGCATCAATATCAAATTCCTTGATCCAGTACTTAGCAATTCCTAATAGGTATTCCTGCACTGCCGGATTTGCAGTGTTAAGTTTTGGCATATGCGGCGTGTAATCAAATGTATCGTAGGTTGCATCCGGTGTAAATTCAAAGTTCTTAGTCGGCGTATAGGTAGCCGGAAACTTATTTACATGGAACCAACTAGCGTATTTTGACCGTTGACCATTTTTAAGGACATCTTGCCACTGTAATGATTTATCCCCAATATGATTAAAAACAGCATCCAGCATTACATGAATTCCCCGTTGGTGAGCTTGCGTAACCACTTCTTTAAACAAAGCGGCATTGCCAAAATGCGGGTCAATTTGATAATAGTCTTCCGTATCATATTTATGGTTAGACGGTGCCTTAAAAAGAGGATTAAAATAAATTCCGTTAACTCCTAGCTTTTGAAGGTGGTTCAAGTGGTCAAGAACCCCTTGCAGGTCACCGCCATAAAAATCCTGACGGCCAGGATGATCACTGGCATTCCATTTTTTAGTACCGATAGGATCATTGGACCGATCACCATTAGCAAACCGCTCAGGAAAGATTTGGTACCAAACTGTATTCTTCACCCATTCTGAGGAATGGAACATGTCAATTTCTTGAAAGAATGGCATCCGAAAATAGGTATTTAAATCTTCCAATGCTTCATGATCATCTGGCTGAATGTAACCGTGGTCGGTATACACCGTCCTGATACCATCCACACTCGTAATATCAAAGGCATATGCCAACCGTTTTTTCGGTTCGGTAACCGCAATCTGCCAATAATCATAAAGGTCATCTGACAAGATTTTCTTCATCGGCGTTGGGGTTATATAAAATGGCGGTTTAATGCTGGCCAAGCTACGGAGACTGTATGGGTCACCATGTAGCAATTGGACCGTTTTTATGTCTCCTTTTGCAGTTCTTAAACGGATATGCATTGTCTGTGGGTCGTCCAGAAAGGCCATTTCACTTTCTGGACGGTGATAGATAGCAGCGAAATTCATTATTCAATGTCTCCTTTTTCGACAGAGGTTTCCTTGACAACATAGACTGCAAAAAAACCAATCAGTGCTAAAACAGCGGCTACTACTAGCATGTGCGGCATGTAATTGCTCAGTAATGGATAGAGGGCGAATGAGCATACCGAAGCAACAATCTGAGGGAAACAAATCCAGCAGTTGAATAGTCCCATGTAAGTGCCATCATGCTTACCATCCAAGGCATTCGTCAAAATAGTAAATGGGATAGAGTTAATCGTAACCCAACACATGCCGATACCAATAAAGGCAATAACCGACCATAGTTTAGTCGGTGCAACGGACAGACCCCAGAAGCCTAAGGCACCTAAAATCATCCCTAAGGCGTAGGCAGGCTTTCGAATCCGGTCATTTAGTTTTTGTAAAACCAAACCGTAAATAATTGCTACAGCAACTTCAACGGCCGACAGAACCCCAAACCAATTTCCGGCTGCTTGGTAAGCAGCACTAGAAGCATTAGTTGTATGCCATATGTTTTGGGCCACCGTTTCGGCACCGTAAGTCCACAGGTACTGGAACCCAGTCCAAGAGAAAAATTCAACAATTCCGAGAGTCCAGAAGACCTTCGGCGCATGTTTAATAATTGTGAAGAAGTTTTCACTAATGTTAGCATCCTGGTCCAAGCCATGGTACTTGGCATAAGTCTCGGGATTATATTCGTCAACTTTACAAATGGTAAATATAGAAGAAACAACCAGGATAGCAGCACCAATGTAGAATGACCACTTAACAGAGTCAGGTAATTCACCCTTTGCCGCAATATTCTTAATGCCAATCCAAGTCAGGAAGAACGGAAATAGGTCAGCAGCAACGGATCCAATGTTCCCCCAAATTGTCTGCCATGACCAAGCCTGGTCTTTCTGTTCATCGTTCACCATGTCAGAAATCATCATCTTAAATGGTTGCATCGACATATTTGAGGATAAGTCCATAAACAGAATGGTCACCGCACCAAACCACAGTGCTGTCGAAGTCTTAAAACCAAATGAACCGGAATTCGGCAGTAAGCACATAACGATTACGGCTACAATTGTTCCAAGAATCAGGTAAGGGAGTCGACGACCAATCTTAGGAATCCAAGTCCGATCAGAAAAATATCCCACCAGCGGCTGGACTACCATTCCGGCCAATGGTGGCAGAATAAAGAACCAGCCAAGTTTTGTTGGATCAGCACCCAAAGTTTGAAAAATTCGTCCCATGTTCGCACTCTGCAAAGAGAAGGCCATTGATGTCCCTAGGTTTCCAAACGTCATTAGCATTAATACCGAAAACGCAAGCGAAGGCAAACGTTTATTCAACTT
Organism: uncultured Lactobacillus sp.; assembly: GCA_947252915.1. Lineage (GTDB taxonomy): Bacteria > Bacillota > Bacilli > Lactobacillales > Lactobacillaceae > Limosilactobacillus. The sequence goes on along the minus strand of CAMXWI010000040.1, from coordinate 3,356 downwards.
TTTCTGTTCATAAGTAATAAAACCTCCATAAAAAATAAATAAGCCTAAAATAACTATACTTATAGTGTACCCTTTTATCTGTTTTTTGCAAACGCTTGCATAAATTTTATCTGTCAAGTTTTCATAGGTAGCCTTTAAATATGCAGTTTTAGTGGGTTAGCACCTTAAAAAGTTGTACAATTGGTCTACTTGTGGTAACGTCAATCGGAATTATTCCTTGCACTGCCCCGACTGATAGCTTTGTTGGTACTTTTCTTAGAAACTCTCCAGTTAGAATATGTATTTCCTGTAATAGCCTTGTTTGACCTACTCGAGGAAGAACAGTTAATTGTTCTAGAGTTGCATTTAAGCTAGCATGTAGTTCGCCGTTTCGTGCTTTAATTAAACCAATCATGGCTTTAGTCCCCCCTGCTCAGTCCATGACTTGCCCTGTTTTTTCATCCGGTAAGTAAATGCGCGGTGAGAACTTTCAACTGAACCGATTAAATGAATATCCTTAAGTCCACGCATTTGTGGTAAGTGGACATACTGCCAATTCCGCTGTAGATACTTTCTTAAGTGCATTAGGTCGTCTGCTTGTTTTTCCGTTAAGTTTTGTGACTCATAAGTATCCAAAATTAACCTTATCCCTGATTAATCATGATGACGGACGGCTTTAACTGCTCGCATGGTTCATTCGTTTTACTGGCCTAAAGTATGTTCAATTTTCTGTAAGCAATGATAGCGGTCAAGAAAGTACTCACCATGGGCAACCTTGAGGAACTAAACTTAATAACTTAGCCGGTTCATAACTTGGACCAGCATTACTGGCCAAAAAATCGTTTGACCAGCAAGCTTGTAATGAAGTACCACAAAAATTTTGGACACTTTACTAACTTTTAAAGAATGGAATGATTCCGAATATATTCATTTGGCGTCATTCTTTTTTTATTGACTGAAATGCGGACTTGATTGTACCAATGAATGTATTGATCAATCACAGTTTTAAATTGTTTAAATGAAGTGATCTCGACTCGATTCAAACACTCGCGTTTTATCAAGTTAAAGAAACTTTCTGATGGTGAGTTATCTAAACAATTTCCCTTACGGGACATTGACTGAGTAATTCCGTGTTGACGTAATAATGATTGATACAACGGGTGTTGATATTGCCATCCTTGATCTGAATGCAAAATAGGATTACTCCTTTGCGTTAGTTTGCTAAACAAGCTAGCCAACATGGTGTTAACTAAATTCATATTAGGATGAATTAAAGTCGCATACGCGACTACGGCACCGCTCGCTTCATCAATGACTGGTGATAAATAGCCTTTGATCTGTTCATTAATTGAAATTTGAGTGATATCCGTATGGAGAACTTGGTATGCTTGCTTTGCATTAAAATGCTGATGTAAGTGATTAGGAGCGGTTCTACCAATACGACCACGATACGAATGATAGTGACTTTTAGCTGAGTAGACGGTTACTTTCAATCCCATATCAGTCATTAATCTCCGTAACGTTTCTTGACAATAAGTAAATCCCTTCTTTTTTAGACAATACCAGATGCGTCGATAACCATAATTCCCTTTACTGCGTTTAAATTGCTTCACAATTTCTCGTTTTACCTGACAATATTTATCGATGTGCTGTGCAGCTTTTAGACGTTCGTAGAACGTCGAACGTGGAATATCGAAATAGGTTAATAATTTGGATAATGGATATTTAGGCCTAAGATCTTGGATAGCTAGTGCCTGTTCTTTTCGCGCTGCTGTCTTAGGGCTAGTATTTTTTTAGGATGTCTATCTCCATTTTCTAATCGGCCACTTTGGATTCTAGGTTGGCAATTCTTTGTTTATATTGTTCCTCTTTAGTAGGTTTGATTTTGGATTTCTTAGTCAATTTACATTTATTCATGGTTTCTCTTGGTCGGCCTTTAGGTTTTGGTTTTAGGCCCACTATTCCTTCTTTTTTATACTTACGATACCATGAATAAACTTGTGTGCGGTTCAAATTAAATTTCGCAGCTACTTTATCTATACTTAACTGGTGAGTACGGTAGTAAGTAATCACATGAAATTTATAATCAAGTGAATAAATACGATGGCTCCGCCTAGGATCCAAACTCGCATAACCATATGCTTGAACGTTTTGTACCCATGTCATTAAGCTATGTTTGTAAGAAGTGCCATATTTCTTACAAACAACTGAATAGTCATGACTTTGGTTTAAGTAGTCTTGAACTGCTCTAACTTTGAATTGATATGAATATTTAGACATAATAAATACCCCAGAATCGTTAGATTTGTGTCTAACAATTCTAGGGCACTTCAGTAATGACAATCTAAATAATCATTTACTCGTGATTCAAGCCGTTCTTTATGCCCAACAATGAGGAAATCACGCTGATTAATGATTTGATTAGCTACTTGCTCATAAATCCAACAATGATGTACAAGGGTCAGCCGACCTAGATGCTTGACTTCTTTTTGAGTTTAATCATAAAGGCATCACCCTCAATAGTTAAATTTTCAGGAGTACAGCGATGAGTAGCTTGGTGTTCATTTACTTAAGATTTTCTAACTCATGCACGGCGTGCATTACTGAATCGACCGTAATTCCACCGTCAAAAATAAGGTTTAAAATATCGGCAGTATTGCGCATTGTAGTTATCTGGGCAATCTTAGCCATCATCATTAAGTAGTTCGGCGACAAACAGCGACGTAGTTTGATTTTTAATTGGTGATCTAAGTAAAATTCACGTTTCTTTGGCCCAGCCTGATAATACCGGCGTTGGAAAGCCACCGGATCAACAAAGTTAAGCATCCGTGGTTGCTTATTGATTACTCGGTAGTCCGCTGGCGTATGAGACGCTTTGATCTAAGCTCTCTAAAAAATTTTGCATGATCGCTTGTCCTAACTCCAGCACACCCTTTAAAATAATCTGTTCAGCTTCAAATAAACTGCCTGATTTCACCAAATTTTGCTCGATTTCTGTTAAAATATCTATGAGGGCAGGCCTGCCTTTGCTTAGTATTCGACACACTAAAGGCTAATGGTCTTTTCTTTTTTTGTAAATAAGTAAAATTGGTCTACAAAGAAATCCCCATGACCAGATGAATTATTCATCCAACCTATGAAAATCTTACACTAACGTATGTGGTCAGTTGCTTTCAAGAATGCTAAAATCAAAGCCGAAAGGAGCCTACCCATATGTTAAAAATAATAGTGGCGATCCTGATCGTGATATTACTAATCACCACTACCATCGGGTTACACGCTAAAATTGAGCGAAAAGTAACTAATTGGCTTGAATTAAGTCGCCTATTTTATTTCTGTCTCTTATACACATCTCCGAGCCCACGAGACGGTTGCGA
>CAMXWI010000039.1 GCA_947252915.1 uncultured Lactobacillus sp. | reverse complement strand
AATATATAAGATGAATTTTCCATTTCATCTGTATACTCAGAGGGCATTATAGCCACTTTTATGTCGAGTCAATAATTTAGGATTGCAGAAGCAAGCGTTACTTTTTGGTGGTGACAGTATTTACCAAGACGCTAAAACGGTTTTGGTAACTGGACACCCGAAAGCGGATAAACTTGCGTTTGTTGATGAATACGATCCTAAAACCGAAAAAGGAATTGTATATGACATTCAAATGCCAAGACGTCATGCGAACAGCACGGCGTTTTTTGTTTACAATTCTAAATCTAAGGTGGGATGACTAATGACCAAAAGCCGTTTTTCAAGGTTAGTCAGCAAGCTAACTGAAATGAATAAAAATAATCAATTGAGTTCAGATAATCTACGACCAGTTGTCGAGTATCAAGTTACCGATCATTACTCCGACAAGTTGAAGAGAATTGCTGACGAGTATCGGCAAATGGGAATGACGGCAGAAGCTAACCATATTTACGGGAAGATGGGAGCTATGAAACGTGGTTCCAACGTTTTGTTGAAGGAGCTAGGAACTGAAAACGTGAAATTAGCCAAAACCATTGAGCGGAATATGGTTGGTAAGGGCCGTAGCGGTTATGTTCCAACTGGAACGCTTAAAGACTCTATTGATATGCATGTCACTGAAGATGGACGAGTACAAGTTTATCCAGACGCTAAAGCAAATAAAGGTAAAGGTCCGGAATATGGTGGTTTTGTTGAATATGGTACTCGCCGCCATCCAGTTCCCGAACCGTTTATGTACCAGTCGTCGAAGCAAATGCAATCCGTAATTGACAAGAAACTTGCTGAATTTTTATCAGGGTGGAGTTTATAAATGAAAGATTTAATTTTACCCAGAACGGATTTAATGCACTCAATTATTCAAATGATGACCCCATTAGCTCCGACCCTTTTAACAGGGGAGGAGGCCACTGATGAAAAGACATGGCAATTTGAATATCCTCAAATTATTGTTCAAATGCCTTTGAAACGTGATACACCGCTTTATAAACAAGTGGAAACGGGGACATATTCAGTGCATATTGATTTCTACTGGGATTACGATCGTAGAGGTGACTTTATGGACGCTATGGACAAAGCAGAAATCTTGTTGCCTCATTTAAAATTAACTCAATATTCGTGTGACTACCAACAAGGCAGCATGGTTAGTCCACAACCACAAGTCGACACAACCACATCAACGAAACTAATTCATGGTGTGATTAATGCCGACTTTTTAATTAATGAAATGTAGGAGGAATTAAACAATGGCAGATACTAAGAAAAATCAAACTGTTCAATTGGACGCAGCGAATAAATATCTATTTTTCGCCAAGTTAGATGATGAACCAAAGAATGCTCCAGCTTGGATGTTAGGGCTTCAAGGTCAATCTTCAGGTACTAACACCCGGACACTTCAGACCATTCAAACTAAGACGGTTGACGTCAAGATGGCTGGTTCTGCTAACCAACAGCGGACTGTTTTAGCTTACTTCCAAAAGGGCGATGGCCTTTTTGCTAAGTTAAAGCACGCTTGGAAGGATCAAATTGTTGTTCATTTATATCGGGTTGACATGAATGAAATTAGTGGGGACAAGCCAAATCGTAAGGCACCAGCCGAATATGCTCAATGCATTATTGTAACCCTGCCACAAACTGAAACCCTCAACTCTGTTTTCCAATCCAACGTGGCTTTGGAAGTTCAAGGATTGGCACAAGATGGTTTCGTTGAAGAAAACATGCTAGAAGAAAACGCTTTTGACTTGGGTAGCGCTCTGTATGACTACCTTAACCCAACTGAAGTTGGTGGTGGTACAGCCACTAACACGACTGCGGGAACTGATATTAATTCCAAGCCATCAGTTCCTAATGCTTAATAATTAGAATCTATTTGTATTCAAGGGGGATTATTCATGGAACTAAAAATCGGCGATAAGACGTATGAACTCAAATATAATTTTGCCAGTATGAAGCTTTGGGAAAATAGTTTACTTGATGAAGATAGCAAGAAACAAAGCCACGATGATATGTTTGATGAACTGTTTTCCGGTTTAGTTAATAAAGTTCCAGAAACGTTGGTAAAAATTGTTGATGGTGGTTTAGCTTATTTGGACAAAAAGCCAACGTACGAAGACATTTTCAACGCTGTTTCTGATGTTATGGGTAACGAGGGGCTGGATAAGCTATCTGAACAATTAATGTCAGAATTAACCGCTTTTGGTTTTTTCAAGGTTTCGATGAAGCAATGGATCGAAGGAATGAAACACTTAGTGAAAGTGATAGAAACGGGCTTGAAAGAATTAAAGAAGCCGGCCAAAAACGCCAAAGACGAAACGGTTCAAGACTATATTCGTCAAAAGAATACGCTGGAGTCAACGAAGGACGCATTAGAAAACACGCTAGGCGAATTCGACAAGTTGGCAAAGGCTACCGAGATTACCTTGTAAAAGCTCGATCTGAAGCTGGAATTACTAGTATTAGTGATTTTGACCAGCTTAATCCATACCTCCTTGATGCAATGATTGAAGGCTATGAAAGGCAACAGCTATCAATGCGGGTTGCTTGGGTAAACATGCTTCAACAGGTACCGTTTTTAGCTCAACCAATCCAGCTAGATAACGGAAATGATCAGCAATTAGCAAATTCAATGCAACAATTCATTGATCGTGAAGCACAAGACATTACTAACCGTCATAAAGACCAGTTGACTGATGTAAAACCAAGTGAGATTAAACAGGCTGATGCGTTTAAGGAAGTCTTTCTAGCTCGAGAAAAATTGAAGAAAGGAGGTTAATAGATGGCGGTTTATGGTACAAATCTTGATATTAGGGTTGTTGGTAATGCAATTAATGAGCTGCAAAAGATTAAATCATCGTATCAATCAATCCAGCATGAACCAGCTAAAGAACTGAAAGTTAATGTCAAGGACAATGTCAGCGGTGAAGCTAAAAAGGCTAAGAAAGCCATTAATGATATTCCAAAGCGTCACAACACTAAAATAACAGCTACAGGTTTTTCAGCAGTTCAAGCTCGCCTAAAGGGCATCGACTCCGGAATGGGACACATTCATAAAGCTGGTCAACAACTTAGCGGAGTGTTCAATGCCGTTAAAGTGGCTGGGGTTGCAGCATTTACTGGATTAAGCGGAGCTGTTCTAAAGGGAGCTAAGGACGTTGCTAGTCTGCAAAGCTCTTATAAAACAACTGAGAACTTAATTCGAACTGGTGGTGAAAGTGCCAAAGAAGCAATCAGTGCTGTAAGTAAAATGCAGCAAGATGGTAAACGCTACTCACTTGAGTATGGTGTTTCACAACAAAAGATTGCAGAAGGGTACCAAGACCTAGTTAAGCGTGGTCATACCTCAGCCGAAGCACTAGGTGTTATGAAATCAGAATTACAGGCGTCAGTAGCGTCTGGTGATGATTTCGCTGATGTTGTTAAAGTTTCATCACAAACGATTGAATCGTTTGGTATGAAGACAAATAACACCGCTAAGATGATGAAAAACACCAAGCTAGTTGTAAATGACTTAGCTTACTCCGCCGACGCTACGGCAACTAATTTCAGTGATCTTGGTGTTGGAATGGAGTATGTTGGTGCGACTGCTCACCAAGCCGGGTTATCGTTACGTGATACTTCGGCTGCAATGGGTATTCTATCTAACAACGGACTAGAAGCTGATAAGGCTGGTACTGGTTTACGTAAAGCAATTCAATCTATTGTGTCGCCAAGCAAAGCAGGTCAAGAAGCCTTACAGCAACTAGGGTTATCTACCGAAGACTTTCATACCAAGTCGGGTAAGTTAAAAGATTTACCTGAAATCTTCAGTACACTGAAAGATCGTATGAAAGGTATGAGCCAGACTCAACAAGTTGACTTAATGCATAAGTTATTCGGTACGACTGGGCAGCAAGCAGCTTTAATCTTAGCTAATAATTCTAAAGCACTAGATGACCTTGAAAGCAAGATGAAGAAGGCTGAAAAGGATAACTATGTTGCTGATTTAGCTAAGCGGAATAGTCAAACCGTTAAAATGCAAATGGCCCAAGCTCAACAATCTGTAAATGCAGTTTTGATGTCATTGGGTGTTGCGTTTATGCCAGCGGTAACTAAGGCATCGCAAGCACTTGCTAGAGGGTTATCTAGCAAGAAAGCACAAAGCGAGATTAAAGCCTTATCTAAGCGAATGGGTGAATTTGGTGATGCTGTAGGTAAATATTTAGTTGCTCATGGTAAAGACTTATGGGATATTGCTGCTTCATTAGGTAAGATTGGTCTTGCAATCGGTCAAGGTGCTGTTGACGCAATTAAAGGATTTACAGCTCCATTTAGGTTATTCAGTAACGATAAAACTAATTCAGCAACTTCCGGGATTGCTAATTCACTGAAAAATATTGCCAAGTTAACGCCACTGTTTAAGACATTAGGCGGGATTTTTGCTACTTATTTTGTGGCTTCTAAGATTATGGCAACAGCCAAAGCGGTTAATGAACTGTATAAAGGTATGTTGCTACTAAGCACATTGGGTGGTAAGAAATCTGCTACTGGTTCTTTATTAGGCGACATTGCAAGCAAACGTAAAGGTGGCAGTCTTACGCAATCAACGTTAAAGAATGCTACTAAAGAGGCAGGAACCATTGGTGATGATGCTGGGAAAGAATTTGCCACTCGAATGGAACGTAATGCTTCCAAGAGAAGCGGTGGGTTAGTTTCCAAACTGTTTGGTCATGGAAAACATTCTGCTTCATCGTTAGCGGGGCAAGAAGGTGCTAAAGCGGGTAAAGAATTTAGTTCTCGTATGGAGAGGAATATGGCTTCAAAAGGCAAGGGCGGTATTCTAAGTAAATTCTTTAGGACTACAAGCACCGAAGCTGGAGAAGCAGGATCAAAAGCCGGTACAACGTTCTTTGAACGGATGTCTACAAAATTAGTTGGGGGACGTATTACCGGAATAGCTAAAGGTGTCGGAACTAGACTAGCTTCAGGGATTAGTTATGCTATCGGTGCTGTTGACATTCTACGTGGCTTGACTGGATCACACATTAAGAATCGTGGCGAGATGGTTGGTAAAGGAATAGGTTCAATTGTAGGAACCGCTGCTGGATCCATGTTAGCTCCGGTGCTTGGACCATTTGGACCAATGCTGGGTGGAATGCTCGGTAGTGCCATTGGTGGTGGCATTGGTAAGCATATCAAACAGATTTGGCATTGGCTCGTTACCTACGTTAAAGACGAATTCAAATTGTTCAAAGACATCTTCACTGGTAACTGGGGTGATGTTTGGGATGATTTGAAGAAAGGATTTAAGGACGTTTGGGGTGGCCTTGCTGATTGGGCAGGTAAAACTCTTGGTGGAGCATTGCTCACAAGTTCGGGATGGATATGAACGCTCTAGCGAAGTTGAACGGTACCACCATCAACACCGTTATCCACCCGAACCAAGTATTACGGGTTGCTGATCACGGTTCAGGTAATCAAGTATCAAATAAGGTGCAAAAGCCAATTGCTCAACCTAACCAATCCAACTGGACGGATAGTTTAGGCGACAATTGGCACCGTGAAAATGGTACCTTTACATCTACAACATGGTTACACTTACGCTGGGGAGCTAAACCAAGTTCTTCATCAATTGCCTATGTTGGACCAGGTACCACAATCAAGTACGATGCTTGGTCAAAGCATGATGGGTTTATCTATGTTCGTCAGCCACGTTCACACGGTTATGGTTACATTGCTGTGCGGAACGCTTGGACGCATGAGCCTTACGGTACATTCAAATAAACAATTTAACCCTAGTGGTCATTACAGAAGTAGTGACTACTAGGGCTATTTTGGGGTTTATAATAAAAGAACCAACTAATAGTTGGCCCGCTTGCTGGCACTATTAGTTGGCGGTAAAATTACTTAATAAGGAAGAAAATTAGAACAGCAAGAACTAAAACTCCCCACCAAGTAAAACGAATCTTGATGTACAAGGGTATTCATTCCTTATCGTTGATATAAATTTTAACTAGTCAGGTTAAATCAACGACAGGTTATATTTTACAATTTGAGCAATTTGTTGACAATGTTTCCTAAAGTAATATATTATATATATGAATCTTGATGTGCAAAAGCAGGAATTAGTCACTCTTGCAATTCACATGTCATTTTTGATCTCCTTTCTATCCTAAGTGATAGAGAGGACTTTTTTATTGAGTAGGGGGAATGAATCATGAACAATATTCCAACGCCAACAATTGGTGAAATCCTCCGTGAAGAATTTATGGAACCATTAAATCTGTCGGCATACAAGTTAGCGCAGTTAATCAATGTACCAACTTCACGGATTCAAGATATTCTCCATGATCGTCGCAAAGTTACTGCTGATACTTCGGTGCGATTAGGAATTCTTTTTGGTGTTTCAGATCGGTACTTTTTGAATTTACAAAATGACATTGATATGCGAAACACCATTCAAGAAAATAAGTCTGAGTACGATAAGATTAAGATGTTCGTTTAATTCTTTCATTATAAGCAGACGGGTGTTAATTATTTTGTACATCAATTTGTACATCAACTTCAAACAAGACAATAAAAGTTAATACAGATAATCGCTGTATAATAGGAAGGAACAAGCGTAATACAACGTAATAAAAGCAATTTACCCCCACCGGAGGCATTTTAATAAGTTTTTGTAAGTGTTTTATCTTAACTAGAAAACACCGTAACCCTAGATGTGATAGGGTTACGGTGTTTTTGTTTCGAAATCTGTGGATAACTTAGCTAAATCATGTTAAATAATAAAGTTGGTACACAAAAACGACCACTAATCATCATTTTCCATCATCGACTGTAATTCAGTTAACTTTTCCATAATTTGGTCATTCTCTTCATGTAAGGATCGAATTTCTTTTCTCATATTAATTTGATCCTGATTGGTAAAGAAATTTGTGATGCTGCTGGTGAGCATACCAACGAAACCAATTCCAACCAACATTAAAATAATTGCTGCAACTCGACCTAAGCCAGTTTGTGGAGTCATATCGCCATAGCCAACGGTAGTGGCTGTTGTGATGGACCACCAAAGTGCATTTTCTAAATTAGTATGCTCAGCAAAACTGTAAAGGCAAGCACTAATGATTAATAGGGCACAACTGACGTACAGATAATAAATCAGTCCATTTACTTTGAGAAAATGCTTTAGTCGCCCCGTCATTCCCACTAACCGAATGATTCTCAACAAGCGAAGTAAACGTGTAATTCGGTTTATTCGGAAGACGGTAAATAATCCACTGACCGGAACAATTGATAGTAGATCAAAAATATTGGTTTTTAGGAATGCTCTTTTATCATTAGCAAAAAGAAGACGAATACAATAATCACCAACAAAGATTACCCAGATGCCATTGTCAATTAATGAATATGGCTGGTCAGTAAGGCTAATCATTTTGGCGTAATCTAAAATAATTAAGCAGATCGAAATTAGGGCTAAAATAACCATTACCCCTGTCTCTTATACACATCTCCGAGCCCACGAGACG
>CAMXWI010000038.1 GCA_947252915.1 uncultured Lactobacillus sp. | reverse complement strand
TGTCAATGCAGCCCGGGCAAAGGCGGAAATTGAAGCCTTTGAAGCTGGTGACATGCAAAAGGCACTTGATATTCAACATGAAACGAATGACCTGATTTCCGCAATTCTTGGGAACGGTCTTTACCAAACAATCAAGTTATTGCTTCAAGATATGGGAGTTGAAGCTGGCTACACTAAGGAACCAATGCATAAGCCAACTCCAGAAATGAAGACCACGGCAAGTGAAATTTATGCGAAGTTTTTAAAAAACTAATTTAAAGAAGGCACTTAAATAATGGAAAATACTTTTTTGAAGGCCACTAAAGGGAATTTAGTCGTATCCTGTCAGGCACTGCCTGGTGAACCACTGCATAGTTCATTTATTATGGCGCGAATGGCGAGAGCTGCCAAGGAAGCGGGGGCTTCCGCGATTCGGGCTAATTCCGTTGTTGATATTCAAGCTATCCAAGATGAAGCGCATCTGCCCATGATTGGGCTCGCTAAAGTGGACTATGACGATTCACCAGTTTACATTACGCCGACAATGAAAGAAATGCGGGCGGTCGCAAGTACTGGCTGTGAAGTCGTTGCTTGTGACGTTACTGGTCGTCCACGGCCCCATGGTGAAAAATTAGCGGAAATTGTTGACCAAATGCGGAAAGAATTTCCAAACACTTTACTCATGGCAGACGCAGACTGCATTGACAGTGTTAAAATTGCTAATGATCTAGGCTTTGATATTATTGGCACCACAATGCACGGTTATACGCCAGCAACTAAAGGGATGAACGTTGCGGACGATGACTTTGCTTACCTCAAAGAGGTGGTCAAAACTGCTGAACATCCGGTGATTGCGGAAGGTAAAATTGACCGCCCAGAAAAGGCAAAACGATGCATTGAACTTGGCTGCCATGCGGTCGTGGTTGGTGGGACCATTACGCGCCCACTGCAAATTGCCACGGGATTTGTTAATGCTCTTAAATAACTAGTAAGGAATGATGATGGATGTCTGCACGTTTTATGGAACAAGTCCAAAACCTCTTTATTAACCTGCCACGACAGGAAAAAAAGGTGGCCCGCGTAACGCTGCAAAAACCAGAGTTGGTACGGCGTATGAACATTACCGAACTCGCTAATCAGGCTGGCGTTGGGGTTGCTACGGTGAGCCGCTTTACCAAACGGGTCGGCTGCAAAAATTTTGCGGACTTTAAACTTGCATTGGTCACACCAGATACGATGCAGCGGGAATCGGAGCAGAATGTTTCCACACCGAATGACATCCATAATTATTATCAAAAAATTCTGGAGGAGACGATGGCGATGGTTTCTACTAAGCAGCTCCGGCAAGCCGCTAATTTGATCCATAGCGCAAAGCGGGTGTATATTTTTGGAATTGGTAGTTCCGGATATAATGCTCAAGAGTTTACCCAACGTTTAATGCGGATGGGTAAGCCCGCTTTTGCGATGACGGAAAGCAATATGATGACGATTGCTAGTGCCACAATGCAAGACAACGATATCGTAATTGCCTTGTCTGTCTCTGGGAGTACCCCAGAAGTATGTTCTGCTGTTCGGGATAGTCGTAAAAATGGGGCAACAATTATTGCGGTGACCGCTTTTAAAAATAGTTTGCTTGGTAAAATGAGTGACTTACTATTTCAGATTAAAAGTACAGAATTAGTGGGTGATTATGACTTTATTAATTCGCAATTTGCGGTGACCTACGTGATTGATATGCTGACGCAAATGTTACTTCAATTTACGGATTTTCGCGCAACAATGAATAAGACGGTGGAAGCCATTTTAGTAACGAAGGAACAAACTACCGGACGAAACCATCACCGCCAGAATCATGATGAATAAAACGGAAAGGAAATTTTGTGATGAATGTAATTGTGGTCAAGAACGCCGCTGAAGGCGGTCAAAAAGGGGCAGAAATCTTCATGACCGCGTGGCAAAATGGAGCGCAAGTCTTTGGCCTCGCCACCGGAAGTACCCCGTTGACGACTTATGCCGAACTTTGCAGCAGTGCAATTGATTTTCGGAAGTGTACGTCGGTTAACCTTGATGAGTATGTTGGCTTGGGGCCGGATGACGAACAAAGTTATGCCTACTTTATGCAAAAACACCTCTTTAACCAAAAACCGTTTGCTCACTCATACATTCCCAATGGGCTCGCGCCTGATTTAGCTAAAGAAGTGGTCCGCTACGATCAAATTATTGCGGATCATCCAGTGGATTTACAGATTTTAGGAATTGGGCGGAACGGGCACATTGGTTTTAATGAACCTGGGACCCCGTTTGAGAGCACCACCCACGAGGTGCAGCTCACGCAATCCACGATTGATGCCAATTCACGGTTCTTTGCTAATGAAGCTGACGTTCCCCGGTCTGCATTGTCCATGGGAATGGCTTCAATTATGCAAGCCCACCAAATTCTTTTAGAAGCATATGGTGATGCAAAAGCGGATGCGATTGCTAAGGCAATTGAGGGCCCCGTCACTGAAGATGTACCGGCAAGTATTTTACAACGGCATCCGAATGTCACCATCATTATTGATGAAGCAGCTGCACAAAAGCTGCATGGACAATACTAAGGAGTCGTAAAATGCAAACTGTCATTAAACATGCTGATATTTATACTGGGGAAGAAGTCATTAAAGATGGTTATATTCGCTTTAACCGACAGGTGCTTGCTGTTGGTCCAATGATCGAATACCAGCCAGAAGCGGCTGATGGAAAGATTATTGATGGTCACGAGCTGATTATAGTTCCCGGCTTCATTGATGTCCATAGCCATGGTGGTTATGGGATTGATACCATGGATGCTGATCCGGAAAAAATTAACCAAATGGTTACCCAAGTCACGAAAAATGAAGGGGTTACTACCTTCTTTCCCACTACAGTCACTCAATCGGTGGAAAATATTAACCGGGCAATGGAAGGGATTCGTGAAGCGGCCAAAATGAATCCGGTAATTAAGGGAACCCATTTGGAAGGACCTTTTGTCTGTGTTGAATATAAGGGGGCTCAGCCCGAACAGTACATTCAGGATCCTGATTATCGACTGCTTGAACATTGGAATGAATTATCCGGTGGGCTTGTCAAGATGATTACTTATGCGCCCGAAAAACCAGGTGCTCGTGAACTGGAAGAATACTGTTTGAGCCATAACATTGTGCCGTCTGCAGGCCACTCGAATGCGACGCGTGAAGGAATGAAGTATTCGCTAGCTAGTCACATTACCCACTTGTATAACGCCCAACGGGGAATGCGGCATCGTGAGCCCGGTCTGACGGGGGACGCTTTGATGGAAGACAATCTCTACACTGAAATCATTGCGGATGGCTTCCATGTTGTTCCAGATATGATCCGGCTAGCCTATCAGATTAAAGGTCCAGATCGAATGGAATTGATTACCGATTCCTTACGGGCAAAGGGAATGCCTGAGGGCATTTCAGAATTAGGTGGTCAGAAGGTCATTGTTAAGGATCATCAAGCTCGACTTGAGAATGGCCACCTGGCCGGTTCCATTTTGCAATATAACCTCGCGTTTAAGAATATTGTTGATTTCACGGATTGTGGGATCGCAAATGCGGTCAAAATGTCATCAGTTAATCAGGCCCGTGAGTTTAACTTGCCTACTAAAGGTGGTTTAACTGTTGGCAAGGATGCCGACTTGAATATATTGGATCAGGACTTAAATTTGCAAACTACCTATAGTTATGGTCACCAAATGAACTAAATTAATAACACTAAACACTCCTTTAGAATACGAAAAAACAAGTCTGCCATTACGGTACGAATCCCGTTTGACAGGCTTGTTTTTATTTGGGCGAATAGTTGGTAAGTAATTTCCAGAGCGTTTGTTTAGCATCGTTGAATGCAGCGGTATTCCGCCGGACGCATGAGATCAAAAATTCAGGTTTTTCACTATCTAACAGGGGAATTTGAACCAGGTCATTCGAGGGCAGAATTGCTAGACTAGTTAGATATGAAATCCCGATGTTTTCAGCGACCATGGATTTAATAACGTGAACGTCGGTAGTTTTATAGACCGTGCGTGGCCGAATATGGTTAATTCTGGCCATCATCCGAAATGCCTGGTTATGGACAAACCCTTCGTCCAAACTAATAAACTTTTCTTTCGCTAGTTCACGAAAATAAATTCCGGTCTTGGCCTTGGCTGCGAGTGGATGGTGACGTGAAACGATGATATTGATTGGTTCTCGTAAAATTGTCGTACTGGTAAGCCGGGGATAGTTTAACGGAACGAGCGATCCCAAGAGCGCTAAGTCAATATCACCACGCCTGAGCATGGATAATAACTCGGTCGATCCATGTTCAAAAACTTCGAGTTGGGTCATTAATTGGCGATGCATTAATAACGGCGTCAGTGGTGGGAAAAAGTAGTTACCAATAATTGGCGGCAGGCCGAAACGAATCTGTTGTTTCTGATTATTTTCAATATCTTTACGGGCAATTTCTAGTTCACTCAGGATGATGGCGACGTGATGGTCAAATTGCTGGCCGTTCTTGGTGATGACAATTTCGTGGTGAGACTGATCACGGATGAAGAAAGAAGTCTGCAATTCGTTTTCTAAACGTTTAATCGCGTTGGTAATGGTGGGTTGGGTAACGTTAAATTTGGCGGCCACTTTAGAAAAGTTTTTTACTTTTGCTAGTTCATGATAATATTCTAAATCATTAATATTCATTTTAAATTGCCTCTATATCAACAAACTAATTCGCTCATATAATTATTTTTTATTATACTACAATAATTTGACTATAGTCTTGGCCGCTTTTTAGAATGATTGCGTAAATTAGTGATGATCATAATTTGTGAGAAAGGAAATGAGATCAATGAAAGCAATGGAAATCTTGAATAACCCTTATTTAAACAAGGGGACTGCGTTTACGATGGATGAACGGAAGAAATTAGGCTTGTTGGGGGCACTGCCAGCTAAGGTGCAAACCTTGCAAGAACAGGCTGATGAAACTTACGCTCAATTCCAAACTAAACCAGCAGGATTACCACAACGGCAATTCTTGATGGAAATTTTTAACACCAATCGGACATTGTTCTTCTACTTAATGGGGCAACACATTGTAGAATTTATGCCGATTGTTTATGATCCAGTCATCGCGGAATCAATTGAAAACTACAGCAATATTTTCATTCAACCGCAACAAGCTGCCTTTTTGTCGGTCGATGATCAAGATAACGTTGAAGAGAGTTTGAAAAATGCTGCTGATGGTCGGGACATTCGTTTAATTGTTGTTACCGATGCTGAAGGGATCCTTGGTATTGGTGACTGGGGTGTCAACGGTGTTGACATTGCTGTTGGTAAGCTGATGGTATATACCGCCGCTGCCGGGATTGATCCATCGCAAGTGTTGGCCGTTTCCCTAGACGCTGGGACAAACAACCAAGCATTGTTGGATGATCCGATGTACCTGGGTAATCGTCACAAGCGGGTTTATGGTGACGAATACTACGCACTGGTGGATAAGTTTGTTCAATCTGCCCGTAAGTTGTTCCCAGAAGCATTACTGCACTTTGAAGACTTTGGGCGTTCCAATGCGGCTGTTATCTTGAACAAGTACAAGGATGAAATGCCAGTCTTCAATGATGACATTCAAGGAACGGGGATTATCGCTTTAGCTGGTGTGCTTGGTGCATTGAACATCTCGAAGGAAAAATTAGTAGATCAAAAGTTCTTAACGTTTGGTGCTGGAACTGCTGGTATGGGTATTGCAAAGATGCTTTATGATGAAATGGTTCGCCAAGGGGCCGATCCAGCAGAAGCAAAGAAGCACTTCTACTTAGTTGACGTGCAAGGGTTACTTTTCAATGACACTCCAGATTTGACACCGGAACAAAAGGAATTTACCCGGGACCGGAGTGAATTTAGCAATGCGGATGAATTAACCGACCTCTTATCAGTGGTTAAGGCAGTTCACCCAACGGTTATGATTGGGACTTCCAAGCAGCCAGGTGCCTTTACTGAAGAGGTCGTTAAAGAAATGGCGGCCCACACTGAACGACCAATTATCTTCCCAATTTCCAACCCAACGAAATTGATCGAAGCCATGCCAGCCGACTTGATTAAGTGGACGGATGGGCGAGTTTTGACCGCTACTGGGATCCCAGTTAATCCCGTTGAACACAAGGGTGTTACTTACACGATTGGTCAAGCCAATAATGCCCTTGTTTATCCAGGAGTTGGTTTTGGGGCGATTGCTGCCAAGGCTAGTCAAGTCAATGAAACGATGCTGGCTGCCGCTGCCCATGCACTGGGTGGGATTGTTGACCCAAGTGAACCTGGTGCGGCAGTGTTACCACCAGTTGCTAAATTGGAAGACTTTACTACCCGGGTATCTGAAATTGTGGCCCAGTCAGCAATTGACCAAGGATTGGCTGGCGATGGTATTACTGATGCTAAGAAGGCTGTTGCAGACCTCAAGTGGGAAGCTAAGTATTAATTCATAGTAAGGGAGATTGAGCAATGTCTGTATTTTTAACGTCCGTTTCGAGTGTCGTTGAAATTGTCCTGATTATGGCGTTGGGATATATTTTGCGACGGAATAATTGGTTTGCAGATTCTTTTGGTGGCAATATTGCATCGTTGATTACGAAGATTGCCTTACCAGCATCCATTTTCATGAGTGTCATGAAGTATTTGACTAAGGATAAGCTCCTTGGCTTAGGAATTGGGATTATTTTCCCAGCATTAGCAGTGATTGTCAGCTACCTAGTGGCTTTTGCAGCTGTGAAGTTGTTCAAGATTCGACCAGGTCGCCGCGGAATCTTTATTAATGCTGTGGCGAACGCCAACACGATTTTTTATCGGGATGCCATTGAACACCGCTTTATTTGGAAATAAGGCCATGTCTTACTTTTTGATCTACTACATCGTTAACACGGTTTCGACATGGGCATTTGGGGTTTACCTAATCCAAAATGACGACCCAACGGCTGATGGGCAAAAGAAGCAACGTGATCATATTAACTGGTCCAAACTATTACCAATGCCACTAGTTGGTTTTATCTTTTCCATCATCTGGCTCTTAATTGGGATTCCAGTGCCAAACTTTATTGGCCAGACGTTATCATACGTGGGTAGTTTAGTTACTCCACTATCGTTGATTTACATTGGGATTGTCTTGTATGATGCGGGATTGAATAATTTCCGTTTCGAACGGGATTCTGTACTAGCATTAATTGGCCGGTTTATTATCTCACCGCTGGCTTTGATTATTTTGATCAAGCTTGGTATGGGAATGGGTGTTCATTTGCCAAGTTTAATGCGGCAAACATTAGTTGTTCAATCAGCAACGCCAATGCTGGCAGTGTTGCCAATTTTGGCTAAAGAAGCCCATGGTGATGTTAAGCACGCTACGGATGTCGTGGTTATGAGCACGATTCTCTTTGTGGTAGTTGTTCCAATTTTGATGGCAATTCTGCAATTTGTTTAAATTAAAGCTATTAAGGCGACGAGTTTTCTCGTCGCCTTTTTTTAATTCGACACTTTCCAAAAATGTTAGATTGTGCTACTATTCTCCGTGTTAGTGT
>CAMXWI010000037.1 GCA_947252915.1 uncultured Lactobacillus sp. | reverse complement strand
CAATCGTCGGCAGCGTCAGATGTGTATAAGAGACAGCTATAAAACGGTTATTCATAATTAAGGGAGAGTACAGAATGCTTCGGAAAAGAACTTTAGTAACAATTAGTGCGTTAGCGGGAATTTCAATTTTATTAGGCGGTTGTGGTAAGAGTTCACCGACTAATCACTCCAATCAAGCCGCGACCTCATCATCAAAGAGTGTTCAGAAAGGATCCACTCAATCTAATTCTTCAGCTCTTTGGAATAAGAAAAAGGACCAAGAATTAACGAGTTTTATTAATCAATGGGCGCCAACGATGGGGCAATCTTATACTAAATATGATGGGAACACTGACTTAAAAACCAAGGCTGGGATGTATTATCCCAAAGACCTTAGTAAGACAACCGTAAATGGTAGTAACGATTCAATTGGTTGGGCACCATCAGGAAAGGGATCATACGACTATAACGTGGTTGCTTTGTACAACTATGATCGTCCGGGGAATGCGGCCACCCACATTACGTATGCTTTTGCTTTTCATAACGGGGAACCAGTAGCTTTAGTAGAGCAAAGCACGAACGGTACTCCAAACTGGACACCAACAAAGAATACGGATGTTTCTAGCAATTTCGCTAAAATTGCCAATGGTAATGGATCAGCAAAGCAATCCTCAACCACCAAGAAAGATAATGATACTTCTAGTACAGCAGAGTTATCGTTTGAAGATGCTGCAGCTTTGATTCAAAAGGGTGGATTTACTGACTTCAATTATGACTCTGCTAAGACGATGCACGACGGAAGTCATCCAACCAGTAACGGTGGTTATGTCATGATTACCTACCCTGGGGCCAAGGGGCAAGATCAATTCACCATTACCAAGACAGGGAAAAATAAATATCACATTGAGGCTAAATATGGCACCCTAGAAGGTGGCAGCTTTAAAGCCTTTGATGATCAAAGTACCTATGGTCCAACTTCAGCAGATGTAACTAAATAATAGTGGACCCAAAAGAGGGTGATCACGTTTTTTTGTGATCACCCTCTTTTATTATTGTTGTTTTTCCATCAAAGACTTCCCCCATTCAAAGAGGTCGCCCATCGTATAAATTAGATTCTTTCCGGTATCGGTTAAATGATAAGTTACAGAAGGAGGGACTGTTCCCTTAGAATGGCGTTCCAAAAGGCCGTCCTCTTCTAATTCCCGCAGACTCTTTGTCAGCATCGTATTCGTAATGGAACCAATGCTCCGTTTCAATTCATTATAGTGCTGACCGTCATTGAGCATTAGATACCACATGACCGGAATTTTCCATTTTGAGCCAATAATCTTCATTGAATATAAGATCGGACACTGAGGTGGCATATTTTCATGAAAGTATTTAATCTTTTGGTCAAACTCTTGTTGCTTCATTTTTAAGCACCTCCAAAAAATTTTAAGGAAGAAAAAACTGCGTACTTGTTCTTCTCTATCCACAACGATATACTTACTTTAGATTCAAGTCAAGGAACATGAGAGGAGGAATTAAAATGCCATTTATTATGTCACGAACTAATGTTAAGTTACCTAAAAACAAGGAACTAGCGTTGAAGAAACGTTTGGGATTGGCGATTGCCAACGTCCCAGGCAAGAGTGAAGATGTATTGATGGTCGGTTTTCAAGACAATTATCCCTTGTACTTACGGGGGCAAGGAGACGACCCGTTAGCTTATATTGAAGTTAGTATTTTCGGCACAGAAGATCATGCTGGTTATGATAAATTGAATTTCGCGATCACCCAGGCATTTTATGATGTCCTCGGGATCCAACCTGATCATTTATATATCAAGTACGATGATATTAGTAGTTGGGGTGTTCAAGGGCAGTATATTGACCGCCGTGACTACTTATAATTTTTTTACTTGTTAAGGAAGAAAAATATACGTATAACTATAAAACTTTTAAAGGAGATTTTTAAAATGAACAAAAAATACGAACCATTATTCCAACCATATACACTTAATAACGACGTTGAAATCAAGAATCGTTTGGTAGTGGCACCATTGACGGTCTATGATGCTGGTCCAGACGGTGAATTAACTCCTACTTCGCGCAGATTCTGGCATGACCGCTTTAACGGCTTTGGAATGTGGATCATTCCTTTCACTAACGTTCACCCAAGCGGAATTGGTTTTGAATCACCAAATGCATTTAGTGAAGACCATTTAGCAAATCTTCGTGAATATGCCAAGATCTCCCATGAACAAGGGGCGAAGGCGGTAATCCAATTAGCCCATGCGGGACTCCATGCTGATGCAAGTATGACTCGTGGAAACGGCGTTTGGGGACCAAGTGCTATGTCATATTATGGAGCACACGAAATGACCGATGCTGAAGTGCGAGAAATCATCCATTCCTTTGCCTATGCCACTGAACTGGCAATTCGCGCTGGATTAGATGGAGTCGAAATTCACGGTGCCAACGGTTGGCTAATTCAACAATTTGTTTCCGCAACTTTTAATCACCGTACGGACCACTGGGGTGGGACAATGGAAAAACGCTTTAACTTCCCACTGTAAATTATTGATGCGGTTGATCGAGTTCGGCAAAAGTACCACCGACCAGATTTTATCGTTGGTTACCGTTTTTCACCTGAAGAACCTGGTACAGATGGCTTAACGATGAAGGAAAACCTGGCGTTAGTTGACAAGCCACTCCAATATCTCCATATTTCGTTATGGAACTTCTACAAGAAAGTGCGACGGGGTGGCGATCCAAAGATGACAAGAATGGAAGCAGTCCACAAGCGGATTAACGGGCGTCTTCCGTTCATTGGGGTCGGTGACCTATTTGCTGAAGAAAATGGTTTGAAGGCTTTTGAAACTGGTTGGGCTGATTTCCTAGCTGTCGGTGGATCAGTGGAATTAAACCCACACTTGGTTCAAATGATTAAAGAAGGTCGGGAAGCAGAAGTACAAAGTGAATTTGACTGGGAAAAGATGGATTCTTATCGGTTTACGCCCGCAATGCTCTACGGAACAATGGCGGGAAACGCGATGTTCCCAAAAGTAAAACAACGTTACTGAGGTGATCTTAAATGAAAAAATTAGTAATTACGACGGTAGCTGATCCAATGATGGGCATGCTCTGGGAAACGTGGCCCACAACGCGCAAGTTAGAAACCCATTATGGAGAACAATTGGAATTTAAGTTTCTATCGGGGCAACTAGTAAAAAATGTTTATGATTTAGTGGACCAAAATGTCCGACAGCGATTTGGCGATCGGGTGGCCCTAAACCAATATTGGGTGCGACTAATGCAGATCTATCTCCAAGAGGAGCAAATCGGCAATATGCCGATTTATATGGGTGGTAATGAGCGGTTATTTGATGAACACCATCTGTCTTCTGTTACACTCAATCAAGGGATCCTCACAATCGCAGGCGATCAACAACCACGATTAGACCAGGTATTGTATGAAATTCAATATGACACGGTGATCAATAACCTGCAGACTAACGATATTAAATATTTAACGACTTTAGCTCAACGCTTTGGCTTAGGTGCGGAAGAATTTAAGGCCAGTTACAACTCGGCTACCATCAAACAAAAACTTAATGATAGTGAACAAGCTCGCCAACAGCTACAAATTGATCAGCTACCAGCATACCTACTGACCTACCAAGGGAAAACATTTGTCGTTAAAGGGCTGCCTAAATATGGGGATTGGCAAAAATTAATTCAACAGGTAACTGATGGAGCAATTACCGAGCGAACGGTGAAGTTTGATGTTACGACATTGGCTGCCTTTTTGAATAAACATCCGCATATTTCGCAATTAGAATTGCAGACGGCATTTGATGTGAACGAACAAGCCATCACGGATGCATTAGCAACTTTTGACTTGGAAAAGCAACGGGTTAAGGGAACAATATTTTATCGAAAGAAGGGATGATCGATGAAACGATTAGCATTACCAACTAAACGGGGAAGTGTTCTAACCGGGGTCCTTTTTGATGCTCCTGCAGATAAGCATGCTTCCACAGTGGTCATTGCGATTACTGGGATCCACGGTAACTTTTACTCGAATCCTTTCTATGTCAACATCGGGAAGACCCTTTCGGCTGCCGGAATTGACTTTATCTATGCGCAAACGGCAGATGCCTTCGGTGAAATTCCCACCGTTAACGTCAAGACTGGCCAGCAGGAAGTGATTGGTTCATGGAATGAAGATTTTAATAATACTGATGAGGATATTGAGGCCTATCTCAACTATGTCTATCAACAGGGATACCAGAATGTGATTTTGGCCGGTCATTCCCTAGGAGCAAATAAGGTCATTTACTATTTGGCTCGGCACCATGACTACCGGATCAGCCACTTCTTGCTATTGAGCCCGGCTAATCTTGAGCATCTAACCAGTGTGGTAACCGATGAAGAAAAACAGGCAATTCTCGATCAGCGTAAACGGGGTGAGGGAGACCAGCGGATGCCATTTAATTTGCTTGGCTGGATTCCTGGGACCGCTGATACGGATTACCAATGGGTCTTTGATAACATTTTGGATAATGTTCACGTCGAACCAGAGAAAGATTTCTCCCAAGTTGCAGCGGTAACACATAGTGGGGCGCTAGTGATCGGTGGCTATGATCGATTTACTTATGGAGACCCAGAACAATTTTTGAAAAATATTAATGATCATTTTCCAACGGCTCAGCAAAATCAAATGATTATTATCCCCAAGACCGGTCATACCTACCAACAAAAGGAGCAAGAGTTAGCTGATGATATTTTAAAAATCGTTCAAGAATGGAATAAGTGACTTGATGAGAGGAGGGAAACAGCATGAATAAAGCACGTGTTGAAGCGTTTACTGACGCCATTATCGCAATTGTGATGACCATAATGGTTCTAGAAATCAAGATTCCAGAAGGCGCAACCCTATGGTCACTACTGAGGGAGCGGGCGTATTTTCTGGCCTACTTAATCAGTTTTTTCCGGATTGCCGCTACTTGGTACAATCACCACTATTTGTTTGCAAACGCTCAGTGGATTTCGCGGAAGGTCTTTTGGCTCAACATTGTCTGGTTATTTTTCATGTCGCTCTTTCCAGTGGCAACCGGCTGGATTAGCGCTGATCCCTTCTCTCGGGCAGCAGCCTACTTCTATTTTCTGATTTTTGCAGTGTGGGGCGTGACCTTTTATATTATGGTAGCTGTCCTCGCAAAAGATAACCCGCGTCGGGCACCAAAAATTATGTTAATGCTCAAGCCACAACGGTGGTTATTTGAATTATTTTCATTAGTCACCGGGCTGATTGTCATTTACTGGCTACCAATTGCTTCGCTTTTAATTCTCGGGATTAATATTATCTTTTGGATTTTGTTTCCACCCAAGGATTCAGATCAAATTACAGATTGGAGGGATAATCATGAAAGTTAAATTTCAACCATTATTTGAACCATATACATTTAACAACGGAGTCCAACTTAAGAATCGGCTGGTGGTAGCACCACTGACTATTTATGACTCAGGTGACAATGGTGAACTAACCCCAACCGCGCGGGAATTTTGGCGGGATCGTTTTCGTGGCTTTGGCATGTTTATCATGCCATTTACCAACGTTGCACCGAGTGGAATTGGGTTTGAGTCACCAAACGCCTATTCCGAGGAGAACTTAGCAACGCTACAAGAATATGTCCAAATTGCGCATGAACAGGGTGCCAAGATTATCATGCAGTTAGCGCACTCCGGGTATAAGGCGAAGCGTTGGATGACGAAAGGGTATCCAGTTATTTCCCCAAGTGGTGATTCGCGTGGACGGGCTAAAACGATGACAGGTGCCGAAGTTAAACAGATGGTCAATAATTTTGCAAAGGCGGCCGAACTTGGACTGCGGGCCGGAATGGACGGTGTTGAAATCCAAGGCTCGAATGGCTGGTTAATTGAACAATTTTTTGCGGGCAACGTTAACCACCGGACTGACGAATGGGGCGGTAGTTTTGAAAAACGGCTCAAGTTTCCATTAGCAATCATTGATGCGATTGACGCGGTTCGTCAAAAGCACCACCGGCCAGATTTCATTATTGGGTATCGTTTCTCTCCAGAACGGCCATACCAGGGTTTTACCATGACGGATACGTTAAAGCTGGTGGATGAACTCACTAAAAAGCCGCTGCAATATCTCCACATCTCACTACTAGGCTTTTACTCGCATCCACGGCGGGGTGCTGACCGCAAATTGACTCGGATGCAGGTATACCATGAGCGGATTAATGGTCGCTTGCCATTAATTGGGGTTGGCTCATTAAAGACTGCTGACCAAATTCTCGATGCCTATAATACCGGCTGGGCGGACTTGATTGCAGTTGGCCGAGCGGTAATGTTAAATCCAGATTTAATTGAACTTATTCGTACCGATCGTGAAGATCAGATTGAGACGAGTTTTAATTGGCAACATGCTGCTCACTATCGATATACACCAGCAATGTTGCAAGCAGAACGTGATCACCTCGATATGGCGATTCATAACCCCCGACCAGTTAGGAAACATTAGACGAAGGAAGGTGACATTATGGTTCGTGAATTGAAGGTAACGACGCGGACCGGGTTGGTTCTAAATGGGCGACTGTTTCACTCCGCAGCTGCAAAAACCGTTTTAATTTTAGTAACCGGAGTTGAAGGTAATATCTACAATAATCCATTTTATTCGGTGATTGGCCACCAACTGCAACAGCAGCAGATTGATCTGGTAGTGGCCCATACGCGGGACGCTTTTAATGTGACCAATGCGGTGAACCAAATTACTGGTCGTCAGGAAACGTATGGGGCGTTTGATGAATACTTTCAGGACGGTGATGATGACGTGGCAGCATATGTAAATTTTGCCACGCAACATCATTACGCACAGATCATCTTAGGTGGGCAATCGCTAGGCGCCAATAAGGTTATTCATTATCTAGCTAACCATCCTGAAGCACCAATTGAACATTTTCTATTTATGAGTCCAGTGAACTTAGCGGTTTTACGAAAAAAGATTGGTCCCGACCAACGAAGCGTAATTCAGCAAATGATCGATGCGGGACGTGATGAAGAACGTTTGCCGTTTCGCCTTTTTCGTTGGTTAACCAGTACGGCAGGCAATGCCAAACGTTGGCTAACTGATAACACACTGGATAATGTTCACTTTGACCCCCGTGGTGATTTTAGTCAGTTAAAGGCCATCACAAAATCAGGGGCGTTCTTGATTGGGGAAAATGATCATTTTACTGGTGGAAATCCAGCAACGTATTTACGAACTTTAAATCGTCAAATGGCGACTGCACAGCAGAATCAGTTGATTTTGATCCGGAAAGCAAGTCATATCTATCGTAATCGCGAGCAAGAGGTGAGTGCGGAGATTCGTGATTTACTGAAAAATTGGCACGTTCTCGGGTAAGAGGTCGCCTTAAAAATGAAGTTTGCGTTTAACAATCAAAGGTGTATACTAACAAGGTTGTTATTAATTTCAAATTAAATCTTAATAGAATTTTCATGTGCGCCATTATGGTGCCTTTTTCATTAGGAGGAATTGCATGAAAACGCAAAGGAGCTTAGACACAGCCTTTTTTGGTCAGCCCCGAGGCC
>CAMXWI010000036.1 GCA_947252915.1 uncultured Lactobacillus sp. | reverse complement strand
CGAGATCCTCGCAACCGTCTCGTGGGCTCGGAGATGTGTATAAGAGACAGTACCGCGACTAACCAGGTTAAGGCGCAAACCGGGATTACACATACTTCACCAGATATTCAGATACTGGTGACCTATGCTGCCGATCCGCAACCGACTCAGCCAACTAAACCTTCAGAACCCGTTCATCCAACTGAACCAACACGACCAGTTGCTAATGAGCATCCTGAAGAGACGCGACCAGTAGTTGTCCATGCGCAAGAAACACCAGCTGCCATATCCCGCCAGAATGTGGCTCAGCGCGCTTCTGCTCTGCAGAAGAAATCGACTACGAAGACGAAAGTGAGTGTGAACAGCCTACCGCAAACGGGAAATAGTGATTCAGTAGCAATTATTGGCTTAGGAATTGCCTCATTGCTCGGAACATTAGGTTTAGCAAGCCGGAAACGTTCAACAAAGTAATTTCCTTAAGAGGAAAAGTCACGAATGTGAAATAGGAAAATGATGAATGAATTAGTCTGCTATCATCAAGGTTAATTAATGATATTTGTTATTAATTAACGGATGAAGTAAAAATTGATTTATTATTCAAATTGCCATATGATAGATAAAACACGCTTTTTAACGTGTTTTTCTTTTGAAAAAATTAAGGTGTTAATATGGATAATAAAGCAACCCATCGAAAAATTGAAATTTTACGAATGATTCGTTGGTTCTTTTTTTGCTGGATCTGGATGTTTGCCTCAATCATTAATAGTTTGTCAGCTTTACGCGGCCCTAGCCTTGCAGAACAAATTACACCACTGATTTTAATTTTTGCCCTGCTCCTTCTGATCCCGTATCTAATTAAATGGTTGCCGGCAGAGATAGTGTTGGTCGCTCAAGCGGCCGTGATTATTTGGCTCGGCTCGACGATGATTGACCAAAGCCAGGTTATCTTTGAAATGGCATGTTTACCAGTTTTACTCTTTCAGGAATTAACGGTATTAGGGAACTACAAATATCCACCAGTGGTAACGATTTTGTATGTTGTGCCGTTTTTTACTGGTCACAAGGATTGGAATATTTGGCTCTTATTATTAGAAGCAGTGTTGACCGTTGTAGTTTTGACGTATGCGGCCTATTACAGTGTCTATCGCCGTTTTTATCAAGCTGAAGAATTGACACAAACCAACCATAAATTGAACCAGGCCAATGCCAAGATTGCGGAATTAACTTCGCAACGGGTGCGACAGGAAATTGCGCGTGATTTACATGATACGTTAACCCAAGATATTGTGGGGATTAACATGCAATTAGCGGTAGTTAAGCACTTGGCTGATCAGCAGGATTATCCGAAAATGCGTCAAATGCTGGAACGGACAGAAGGGATGACATCATCAGCGATTAAAGAATCCCGTCAGTTAATTCAACAATACCGGAAGACAACTGAAGATCAACCGCAGCGGTCGTTGAAACAGGCGATTGTGCGGTTAATTAACGATATGCGGGAGAATTACCAGTTGCAAACAAAACTGCAATTTACGCAGGATTTGTTAATCGAGAATGAAAAACTGCATGATATTAGTCAGGTCGTTAGGGAAGCCTTGATGAATGTGGTTAAACACGGTCGGACTACACAAGCGGTGGTTGAGGTTCACCATGATCAGAAATGGTTAATAATTACGATTATTGATCACGGTCGTCGTTTTGTTCCACCAACAAAATTAACGAATCACTTTGGATTGAAAAATATGGATGAACGCGCTACTAAACATGGCGGCCAGGTTACGGTTGAATCTCTTAACGATGGGGTCAAGGTCGTGACCCGGTTTAAACTTGAGGAGGAAACTTTATGAAACACACAATCATGATCGTTGATGATCATCCCATTGTTCGAGAGGGACTCAAACAGGTCATCGAAAGTTACGATGATTTAGCAATTGTTGCGATGGCCTCGGATGGTGAGGAGGCCCTGAGAAAACTAGATGAATTAGATAGTTTCCCAGAATTGGTAATTGTTGATTTATTGATTCCCAAGATGGATGGAGGATCTTTAATCGACCAGTTAGTCGGTAAGACTGAAATTATGATTTTATCAACGGAGATTGATCCACGGATTGCACGGCAAGTAGTTAAGAAGGGAATTCGTGGTTACCTATTAAAAGATGAAGATCCCTACAAGATTGCGGACAGCATTGAAGATATTCTCAGGGATCCAAACTATATTGCGATCAGTCGGGAAGTTTTGTCATCAGTGCTGAAGGATGAAGAACACGGTGGTGACGTCGAACTTTCCGCCCAACAGATTAAGTTGCTGAAGATGATTGCGGATGGTAAAACAAATGCTGAAATTGCGGAAAAACTCTTTGTCACCACCCGGACGGTCAAAAACTACCTTTCTTCCGTTTATGAATTGCTAAAGGTGCATAATCGGGCGCAGGCAATTGCGGTTGCAGTGAAAAAGGGTTTGATTTAAGGGCATTGCAGTTCTGGTCATTAGTGGTATATTAATAGTTAATCTATGCCGAAAAACGGGGGAATTATAATGAGTAAGTATGTTGTTGAATTAAGTGCAGAAGACTTACAAATGTTGAAGGATTGCCATTCCAAGAATCCTTCCATTATGAAGTCATTAAATAACGCAGAAAAGAAAGACTAATGCCAACGACAATTTCCCGGGAAATAACGGGGAATTGCGTTTTTTTATTTGAGGTGAGGAATAATGCGCCGAGTCTTTGCGGTCGCATTAGCGGTTGTTTTAAATTCAATTGGTCATTCGATGACGATCGTTACAAACATGGGAAGTATGCCATGGCCGGCTTCAATCGTTAATATCATGCATACCCTGCAGTGGACCATGACAGAAACTATTTTTTCCGAGGGACTCGTGGTAATTATTTTGAATGCGCTTATTACTGGCCGGATTATTTGGATAACCCTTGGCAAGGAATTTGCTTTTTTGATTCCGTATAGTATTTTAATGCAGTGGTTTGCTGGATGGTGGCGACACTTCGGGATTGATCGTTTGCCAATGGCATGGCGCTTCGTTTTTGATCTGTTGGGTTTGGTGACGGCATTTGCTGGTTTTGCCATTTATCAACGTGCCCGTTGCTGCCATCCGCATGATGATTTATCAGTCACGCTGAAAAAACATTTTAACGTTCACTTTACAATGGGTTTTAACATGGTCTTACCCATCATCATTATTGTGATCTGTGTACTGCATAACCATGCCTTGTATGCAGTGCATGTGGGGACGATCGTTGGTTTACTTATTCAGGCTCGCATCGTTAATTTTTGTGATGCGCATATGCCAGCCTTTTGTCGATGTTAGGGAGTGAAATCATGATTCCAATGTATGTCGTGGATGCCTTTACTGATGAACTATTTAAGGGTAATTCTGCTGCGGTTTGTTTAGTTAAAGAGTGGCCACGGGAACAACTAATGATGAATATTGCTAAGGAAAATCGTTTTTCTGAAACTGCCTTTGCAATTCGTCGGGATGCAAATCACTATGCATTACGGTGGTTTACTCCCGGTGGTGAGATTGACTTATGTGGGCATGCCACTTTAGCGACGGCCTTTGTGATTTTTCAAGAAGCAGCCCCAGCAGATAGTGATACCATTATTTTTCAAACGAAGAAAAGTGGTCAGCTCGCAGTGACTAAAAAGGCTAATCGCTATGAAATGGCATTTCCATCGTATGATCTTAAAGCAATCCCAGTGACTGCTGAAATGACGGCCGCATTTGGTGCTCAACCACGTGAAGCTTATCTTGGTCGTGACCTGTTATGTGTGTATGAAAATCCGGAAACGGTTATTAAAATGAACCCTGATCAAACGAGGCTGGCTCAACTACCCGGTCTTCTTCAAAATGTGACGGCTAAAGGGCAAAAGTATGACTGCGTCTCCCGCTCCTTTGCACCTAAATTGGCGGTGCCAGAAGATCCAGTTTGCGGCAGTGGTCATTGTCATATTATTCCGTATTGGGCACGCAAGTTAGGCAAGAATGAACTAGTGGCTTATCAAGCTTCTGCCCGAAGCGGCGTTTTGTATTGTACATACGCTGGGAAAACCACTAAATTGGCGGGAAAAGCAGTTCGATATTCTACAGGCCAATTAAACTTGTCAGAAAAAAGTTAGGGTGGTCCTTTGCTTTTATATAATAATTCAGGTAAAGTAGAATTAAAGAGTTCAAGCTATGGCAGAGCAAATTGCCGTAGCTTTTTATTTTGAGGAGGGGATTTTTTGGCAACAAATCAAAAAGTAAGCGGACGAACGTACGGCGCCATTTTTTCGGTCGCCCTACTAAGTTTTATTGGAATTTTAACGGAGACCGCCACCAATGTGACCTATCCAGAACTGTCGCGGGTATTCAACATCTCGCTGGATACTACCCAGTGGATTACCGCCGGCTACCTATTAATGGTTACGATTGTAATGGGTACCACCTCTTTTCTACTCAAACGGGTTCTTGTTAAAAGACTGCACTTGATTGCCGTAGCCGCTTTTATTATCGGTGACATTATTTGTGCAGTGGCAGGAAACTTTCCGGTTTTGCTGTTTGGCCGATTTGTGCAGGCGGCCGCGACTGGTTTGTCGACCCCGATGATGTTTCAACTGATTTTCACTAACATTCCACGGTCCAAATTAGGCTCAATGACGGGAATTGCTGCGATGGTAATTTCGTTTGCGCCGGCATTGGGGCCAACATATGGTGGATTAGTTGCCACGGCGCTATCATGGCGGATGATCTTTTGGTTAGTGCTGCCCCTTGCGATTATTTCTCTAGTATTAGGGCAGTGGTTGATTACTAATATTCCGTTGGCAGAGACGAAGCCATTTAGTACGGGGAGCTTTATCCTCTTGGCACTGGCAATGATCATCTGGATTTATGCTCTGTCAATTATCGGTAAAACTGGGTTCGATCTTAAGTTCTGGGCATTCTTGTTAGTCGCATTAGTACTCTTTGCTGGATTCGTGAAGGCCAACGGGAGTGGGACAACGTCCTTAGTAGATCTAGGGATTTTTCGGAATTTGCCCGTGGCCCTTGATGGCTGGAATTACTTTAATTTGCAGTTCATCAATATTGGAATCTCCTTGGTGATTCCAGTTTATGCTCAATACACGTTACACGCGTCTGCGTTTGTCTCGGGGGTTATTTTGCTGCCGGGGGCAATATGTGGAGCGATTATCTCACCATTTGCTGGTCATCTGGCAGATCAGTATGGTTTTAAACTGCCAGTGCTATTAGGGAATGTTTTATTCGTGATTGGTGGACTGGTTTTTTGGCTACTTCAGTCTCACCTAACGCCCCTGTTAATGATGGTATTGTTCATTATTCTGCGAACCGGCTTTAACTTTGCCTTCTCAAACACGATTTCAAATGCAACGGTCAATGTGGCTGCGGAAAGTGCCGCGGACGTCAGCTCACTTTTTAACATGATTCAACAATTCGCTGGTGCAACGGGGGTTGTATTCCTCGCATCGTTAATGGCGATTTTTCAGAATCATGGGACCGGATCGATGGCCCAACGGACCTATGTAGGTGGACAACTTGATTTTATTATGACCGTAGTTTTGACAATCCTCACATTAGTGATTTCATTCATTAATTATCACCATCAAGATCAGCACTAATAATGTATTTTGGTTATAAACATTAATCAGTAATAGGTATTTCACATTTGTTAACCAACGAACTATAATGTAGTCAGTAATGTTGATAGCAGTTGATAAATGACTATGGTTAAACAAAGAAAGGAAGCTCTAATCATGAAGAACGCGATTTTAGCTCAAGCTGGCGAAATGAAGATTATTGATTCACCAAAGCCAACCATTCAAAAGGATGACGACGTGATCTTGAAGGTCGTCCGGGCCTGTGTTTGTGGATCTGACCTGTGGAATTTCCGTGGCATTAACAAAGTTGAACCAAATTCGGAAAACTCTGGGCACGAAGCTTTAGGAATTGTTGAAGAAGTCGGCGATGCTATTACCACCGTTAAGCCAGGCGACTTTGTAATTGCACCATTTACCCACGGTTGTGGACATTGTGCAGCCTGTCTTGCTGGTTTCGATGGCGTTTGCCAAAGACCATAGTGATAACTTCTCTACTGGAACCCAAGCGGAATACATTCGTTTCCAACACGGTCAATGGGCATTGGTCAAGGTTCCTGGTCAACCGAGTGATTACAGTGAAGGAATGCTGAAATCTCTATTAACACTTGCCGATGTTATGGCGACTGGTTATCATGCTGCACGGGTTGCAAATGTTAAACCTGGCGACACGGTGGTTGTCATGGGTGATGGGGCCGTTGGCCTTTCCGCAATCATTGCGGCTAAGCTCCGTGGTGCTAGTCGAATTATTTCAACTAGTCGGCACGAAGATCGTCATCAGTTAGCGGTTGAATTTGGTGCCACTGATAATGTTGCTTCACGTGGTGACGATGCCGTTAAGGAAATCATGGACCTTACTAATGGGAGCGGCGCAGATGCTGTTCTTGAATGTGTCGGGACAGAACAATCAACTGAAACGGCAATGAAGGTCGCTCGCCCAGGAGCTGCCGTTGGTCGAGTTGGATTACCACACATGCCAGCAATGGATATGACGCAATCCTTCTATAACAACACCACGATTGCGGGTGGACCTGCTTCTGTTACTACCTATGATAAGCAAATCTTATTAAAGGCAGTGTTAGATGGTAAGATTAATCCTGGCAAGGTCTTTACAAAGACCTTTACCCTTGATCAAATTAATGATGCTTACCAAGAAATGGCGGACCGGAAAGTCATCAAGTCATACGTTAAAGTTAGTGATTAATTAAATAAGCTTAATCGGCTTTCAGGGGCGCGGTAAACCGTGACCTTGAAAGCCTTTTATGTATAGTGCTATACCGACTTGCGATCCTCACAAAATTTTAATTTGAGAATTGTTTTTTACCCCAATCCCGTGTATGCTGATTAGGCATTAGAAAAAGAGGAGTAAAAAGTGAGTCGAAAACAAAAATTTTTATTATCAATCATGGTTCTAGGAACGTTCTTTGGAATCATGTGTTCTACGATGATGAACATTGCCCTGCCGACTTTAATGCGGGACTTTGATTTATCATCTGCGCGGGTTCAGTGGGTCAGCAATGGGTATATGTTGGTTAACGCCCTTATGATCCCGGTAAGTGCGTACCTGATTAAAAAGTATTGCTACCGCAACCTGTTCTTAATTTTCACCGCGATTTTTGGGGTTGGAACGGTGATTGGTGCGGTGGCGCCGACATTTAATATCATTGTTGCAGGGCGAATGATTCAGGCCATTGGTTCTGGAATTATGATGCCACTGGTGAATGTGATGGCTATGAAGTATGCCACGGATGGTCATCAAGGAGCAGTAATGGGGATTGTTGGTTTAGCGTTTAATTTTTCACCAATTATTGGTCCTTCGGTGGCTGGGTTAATTTTGGACTTCTTTAGTTGGCGCTATTTATTTATCTTAGTGCTACCATTTATCTTGATTACGTTAGTATTATCGTGGATTGAGATGCCAAGCTTGGCCACAAAAGAAAACCCGCAATTTAACATTACGGGTTTGATCACTTGTAGTATTAGTTTATGGTTCTTGTTAAATAGTTT
>CAMXWI010000035.1 GCA_947252915.1 uncultured Lactobacillus sp. | reverse complement strand
CTGGAGACTGGCATATTGGAAAAAACTTGGCTGGCTATAATTTATTGGCGGATCAACATGCGACTTTTGAAAAGATTCGCCAAATTGCTAAGGCAGAACAAGTAGATGCAATGGTCATCGCTGGTGATTTATATGATCGAACAATTCCAAGTGAGGCCGCTACCCGAGAATTGACTAGTGAACTAGTAGAGTTAAATATTCATGATCAATTACCAATTTTTGCAATCAGTGGTAATCATGATTCAGCTACCCGGCTTGGTGTGGGGAGTCAATGGTTTACGAGTAACGATTTCTATTTAAATACAAAATTTAGTCAGGCGTTTGTACCAATTGAATTTGCTGATACCCAGTTATTTTTGTTGCCTTTTTTTGGTTTACAAGAAGTCCGTAATTATTTTGCGGATGATCAGATTAAGGATATCAATACAGCAATGAAAAAGATTGTCGCTGCAATGAAAAAGCAATTTGCGGATGATAAGCGGCATGTATTAGTTGCCCACTTCTTTGCGGCCGGTAGTCAGCGGACTGCCGATTCAGAAACGATGATTGAAGTAGGGGGGTTGAGCGCCGTCAATACAAACCTATTAACTGATTTCGATTATGTTGCCCTTGGCCACTTACATAATAAAAACGCGTTGCAGGAGGCACGGATAAAATATAGCGGCTCGCCAATGAAATTTTCAGTTTCCGAAGCTAATATGGAAAAAGGAGTCTGGATCGTAGATACGGATCCGTTTAAGATTCGCTGGGTTGAGCTTCCTGCGATTCATGATATTCACGTGATCGAATCATCAATGGATCAGCTGACTGATCCAGCATTTGCTAAGCAGTATCCCAAAGAAGATTATTATGCAATTAAACTTACGGACCGACAAATTATTCCGGACGTTATGAATCGTTTGCGGCAATATTACCCGCAAATCTTAAGTCTCGGTCGTAAGTATGGTTTTGCGGGTCCTCACGAAAATTACCATCGTCATAATCAACGTCAATCGCCTAAACAACTATTTGCTGATTTCTTTGAAAAAACGGTAGGTACCAAACTAAATGCAGAACAAGAAAAAATTGTTGATACTACATTAGCGGAAATGCAAAAGGAGGATCACTAGGATGCGACCATTAAAACTACATCTTCAATATTTTGGTCCTTATAAAGATGAAGTAATTGATTTTCAAAAGTTAACGGGAACAACAGTCTTTTTGGTAAGCGGCAATACCGGAAGTGGTAAAACCACAATTTTTGATGCAATGTGTTACGCGCTTTTTGGGCAAACTACGAATGATCAAGACCGTGATGCGGCAGCACTGCGCTCGGATTTTGCACCAAACAATCAAGAAACGCGCGTTACTTTTACATTTATCCATAAAGGACAAACTTATCAAATTACTCGCCAACCTAAACAAACAATTATGGGGCGTGGTAATAAGTTAGTAGAACACGGAACAAAGGTTAGTTTAATCTATCCGTTGGAGAATCCGGAACCAAATGAAATTAGTAAAATTGGTCCGGCTAATCAATTTATTGAACAGTTGTTGAATTTAACCCGAGATCAGTTTAAGCAAATAGTGCTTTTACCGCAGGGAAAGTTTCGCCAATTTCTAGAATCGAGCAGTTCTGATAAAGAAACATTATTACGTGATCTTTTTAATACGCACTTCTATGAACAGTGGGCAGCAACGCTCAAAAACCAACTCACTGAACAGCAACAGACCTATAAGCAAACATTAGATAAACTGTCAGTTACAAAGGCAAACTTAGCAGATGTTAATGGTGATCAATCAACGGCTGAGTGGTTAAGCCAGGTGGAAGAGCAAATTAAAGATCGACAAAGTGATATTGAAAATATTTCCCAGGAAATAACCAGGCAGCAATTAGTGACAAATCAACTGAATCAACAATTAACCAACCAGCATGCTTTAGTACAGGCAATGGATGAAAAAAAGGAAGCGGATGCGGATCTCCTGAATTTGCAAGAACAGGCGCCACAAATTAATCAGTGGCGCCAAATCATTGAACGGCTAACTTGGTATCAGGAACACCAAGCGGAATACTTAAACTATCAAAGTTTACGTACCAAGCTGGCAGAAAATCAGCAGCTGATAACTGATAAACAAGCTGAAATAAGAAAGCTATGTATTGATCAAAAAAAGGTTGATACAGTTGTGGAGCAACTGAAACAGCGGAGCGAAACAATTCAAAAGCTACAGGAACGAAAAAATGTTTTAGAAAACCAATTACCACAATATATGCGCCGCGATCAGCTTAAACAGGCCGTTCAAACTGGAGATAAGCAGGTCAATGAACAACGACAATTAGTGGCAAGTCAGAAATCAAAGCTAGAGTTAACCCAGCAGCGTTTGCAAAAGGTTACGGATGAACTGGACCAGTTAAATGACGTCCACGATCATGAATTAAACTTTGAAACGCAGCGACATCAGCTGCAAAAACTTCAGGAAATAGTTGCGGATATTCAAAGCCACCAGCGTAAATCAAATGAATTATCTAAACAGCAGCAGTCTTTACAGAAGTGGTTAGATCAGCAGCAACAATTAATTGGCCAGGCACAAACGACTTACGATGATTTGAAAGATGCGTATGCACGTGGGGAGATTGCACGACTGGTTCATCAATTGAAACCGGGCTCGCCATGCCCAGTTTGTGGGGCAACTGATCATCCCCATCCTGCACCTTTGCCGAAAGGTGATCGCGTGGTGTTAAATGACGAAGTTGAAGCTGCTAATCAACGATTAAATCAATTACAAAGGGAACAGGCAGCTAAAAAATCGCAGTTTGATGATCAAAAACATCAAGTTAATGAAGAAATGGCTACTATCAACGAATTATTAGTACAGTTAAGTAAATTAATGAATGTTGATTTGAAGACGATTGATGGGGCAACGGAAAAAGTCCGGGACTTTTCGGAAACTGTTAATAAATTGCGGCAAGATTTAATAAATGAGAAACGGCAAACACAAGAATTACTAATAGCACAGTCTGATTTGAAGCAACGCCAAACGGAAGAACAGCAACAATTTACAGAAGGTCAAAAAGAGTTAGACGAACTACAGATGCAATTAACGACTGATCGAGCTACCTATCAAGCCGTCGCCGATGATTTACAAACTGAATATGCGGATGCCAAGAGTGCGAAGACCCAGGTAGACGAATGGCAAGCACAAATTGATCAGTTCCAACAGCACCAACAAAAGGTGCAACGTAAACAAGCGATGTTATCAGAACGAGTGACGAATAATCAACAAGAACTAACGAGACTAAATCAATTAGTTCAAACGCTCCAAAAACAGGTAACGGAGAGTCACAAAAAACTACAACAGCAGTTAGTAGATTATTCTCCAGAATTGGATGATAGTTTTTGGCCTTGGGCTGGTGAGCATCTCAATGAGTTGACGACTTTACAAAGTCGTTTGCAGGATTATCAAACGAAACAAACCCGCCTCCAAGCGCTTATTCAACGTCTGAACAAGCAAATTGGTACACAATCAAGGCCCGATGTTGAACAAACTAGTCAGGAGTTAGCTGAAGAACAGCGACGATTAGCAGAATTGCAACGACGGAGTGGTCAACTTAGTAGTGAATTACAAAACATTGTAAAGATTCACGATCAAGTCGTGAAAATTAATCGCCAACAAAATTCGGAATTGAAGCGAGTCCAAGATTTGCAGACCGTTAGCGACGTGATGAACGGGAACACTGATAATAAACTTAGTTTAGAACGGTATGTACTGCAAAGTTATCTGACAGAGGTGCTGCAGGTAGCAAATGAACGGCTAGCAAAACTGACGAATGGGCGTTATGCTTTTAAACTCAGCGATGAAGCCGTAAGGGGCAACGGAACGAAGTGGAGCGGTCTTGAAATTAACGTTTATGATGATAATGCAGGCCAAGAACGCAGTGTCCGGACTCTTTCTGGCGGAGAAAGTTTTATTGCGTCATTGGCATTAGCTCTGGGACTGGGCGAAGTCATTCAAGAACGTAGTGGCGGTATTAAAGTGGAAACACTATTTATTGATGAGGGCTTTGGATCACTAGACCAAGAAGCTTTGGAGCAGGCAATGAATGCTTTACAGTCCATTAAAGGCTATCAGATGATCGGCATTATCAGTCACGTAACTGAATTAGAAAATCAAATTCCCAACCAACTGCGGGTGATTTCACGCAATGGTGTGAGTCATGTTGAATATCGACAAGAAATTTCCAGTCTTGAAAATTAGGGATTGCTAATTTAAATTTAATGTAATATGATTAGCATGATTAATAAACACAGGTGCATTTAAAGTAGATCTTTAGAGAGACAACGGGTGGTGAAAGTTGTTGATCGAAACTCCGGTGCATGAAATGTGGGCGGGTAATGCCGCACGGTTAATGGCCGTTATCCATTTCGAGGGTGACAGATTGTCAAACTTGGGTGGTACCGCGGAACTAGAGCCATTTCGTCCCAAAATATGAGGATGAAATGGCTCTTTTTGATTGGAGGAAACGTTATGTTAGATATTAAGAAGATTCGTCGTCAACCAGACTGGTTTAAAGAGAAGTTGGCAACCCGGGGAATTGACGCAGCAGAAATTGATGAAGTCCTTGAACTGGACCAAAAGCGGCGTGAATTATTACAAAAAGTCGAAGCGCTGAAAGCACAACGTAATGAAGCTTCTAAGAAGATTGGTGAAGCAAAACGCAATGGTGAATCTGCTGAAGAAGCCATTAAGGAAACGCGAGACTTAGGTGACCAAATTAAGGACCTCGATGAAAAAGTAGAAGCTAATGATGAAGTCTTCTACGATAAAATGTCACGGTTGCCAAACGTTCCACATGATGACGTTCCGGTCAGCTTAACAGAAGATGGTGCGGTTGAATTACGAAAAGTTGGTCAAGTTCGGGACTTTGACTTTGAACCAAAGCATCATTGGGATGTTGGTGAAAACCTTGGAATCTTGGACTTTGATCGGGCGCGGAAGGTTTCCGGAGCACGGTTTGTTTACTACCTTGGTTTAGGTGCGCAATTAGAGCGGGCCGTTTACAACTTCATGTTGGATGAACACATGAAGGATGGCTACACTGAAGTGCTGCCACCATATATTGTGAATGCAAAATCCATGTACGGAACCGGTCAATTCCCGAAGTTTAAAGAAGGGGTTTACCAAGTTAATGGGGAAGACATGACGTTGATTCCAACTGCCGAAGTGCCATTAACTAATTATTATCGTGGTGATGTAATTCCAGAACAGGAATTACCAGTTTACGTTACTGCATTAACGCCATGTTTCCGTTCAGAAGCAGGGGCTGCGGGTCGTGATACGCGGGGATTGATTCGGATGCACCAATTCAACAAGGTGGAAATGGTTAAGTACACGAAGCCGGAAGATTCATGGGATGAATTAGAGAAGATGACTGCAAATGCAGAAAATATTCTCAAAAAGTTAGGATTGCCATACCACGTAATTACATTGACCAGCAGTGATATGAGTTTCACAGCTTCTATGACGCATGATTTGGAACTTTGGATGCCTGCGCAAAACAAGTACCGTGAAGTTTCAAGCTGTTCTAACTGTCTTGACTTCCAGGCTCGGCGGATGCATACGCAGTACCGTGATGCGGATGGTAAACTGCATTATGTTCATACACTGAATGGTTCCGGACTAGCCGTTGGACGGACGGTTGCCGCTATTTTGGAAAATTATCAAAATGCAGACGGCTCCGTTACCATTCCAGAGGTTCTGGTACCATACATGCATGGGGTTAAGAAGATTACAAAAGAAAATGCAGTCCCATTTCGTAATAAGTTGAATAAGTAAGATCAAAAAAGACTAGTATGATACACTAAGGGTGAATCATCGGTTGATTATTGGACGAATAAATAAAATGGCGCCGGTGGGCGTCATTTTTTAGGTTAAGGAGCAATTGAAAATGCAAACCAAGTCGCTGCAATTAAGGTGGGTTGTGGCAGCCAGCCTATTTAACAATACGGGAGCCGCTCTACTATGGCCCCTAACGACTGTCTATATGCATGAATATTTGGGTGAATCAATGACGATTGCCGGAGTTGTTATGTTTGTAATGTCACTGTGTATGATGATGGGTAATTATTTAGGTGGCGTGCTGTATGATCGGTGGAATCCATACTTGGCGGCTGTGATTCCAGTTATTTTTGCCACTGGAGCGGCATTTCTACTGATCTTTTTCCATCAGTGGCCGTTTTTTGCCATTTGGTTATGTTTAATCAGCTTTGCTGATGGGTCCAGTATTACGGTGATTAATTCATATGGGACCAAGATCGAGGGTAAATCAACCCGGTATGTTTTTAATATGCTCTATATGGCAATGAATATTGGGGTTGTTGTCGGTACTTTATTGGTTGGGGTGCTTCTACCCATTAGTCCGGTGCAAGTGTTTATTACTACGGCAGTCTTTTATGCCATTTTTCTATTAATTACAGTACTATTCTTTAACGTGCCATTACCAAAAGCGGCCCATCAACGAAGAATTAATCGACAAGGCCATCTTGGTGATCGACGTGGTGTCCGCATTGTATATGCACTTTGTGGGTGTTTGATGACAGTATATTTAAGCTATGTGTTATGGGAAACGGTAATGTCAGTGCGAATTACCAATATGCATATTCCATTTTTTGCGTATAGTTTACTTTGGACGATCAATGGTGGGGTTATTATTGTTGGTCAGCCAATCGTCAATCAATTAGCTGGTTATATCAAAGTGCGTACACAGATTATTTGGGGAATTGCGATTTTTGCAAGTTCTTTTATCATCCTAATTTTTGCCCGGAACTTTACTATGTTTGTGATTGACTTTTTGATTTTAACGGTAGGTGAGATGACTGGAATTCCAGCAGTTCCCGCGTATGTTGATCAGCTAACTGACCCACGTGATACCGGATATTATCAAGGACTCCCAAATATTGCAATGTCGATTGGTCGGGCAATTGGACCATTATATGGTGGATTAATTATCGATTATTTTAATTATGAAGTATTATTTATTACCGTCAGTGGGATGATGTTGATCACCTTAGCGTACGTAGTTTTTTTGACACGATCAAAATAAAGTCAAAAAATTTGGCAAAAAGGGTTGTATTTTTTTTGACCTATGATATTATTATAGACGTCAAGAGGAATTGACCCGTTGGTCAAGTTGGTTAAGACACCAGCCTTTCACGCTGGTAACGTGAGTTCAAATCTCGCACGGGTCATTAGTAAAGGCTACTTGTTATTGCAAGTAGCCTTTTTTTACGAATTCATCATTTTGTGAGTTTTAGGAGAATATAGGAGTATATCAATGAAATCGACAAAAAATCTACTAGGCCGTAGTGCCTTTGACCTCAGCGAGACAAAGTATTTTGAGTCCGTTTCAGTAAAAGACATTGCCTCACACGCCCAAGTCGAGCGTCAGACTTTTTATTACTATTTTTCAGATAAATACCAATGTATCAGTTTTTATCTTCAGCAATGGGGGACCCTGTTAGCGGAACGGGATGGCTCTACTAATCTCCAGCAACACTTACTGAATTTATTGGATGTAATTCGTAAACATAAAGAAGCAATTATTCATATTACATATGGTGACCAAGGGCTGTCTCTTATACACATCTCCGAGCCC
>CAMXWI010000034.1 GCA_947252915.1 uncultured Lactobacillus sp. | reverse complement strand
AGCAAAGGAAGTGTTGGCTGCTCATGACGAAAAATAAGAAGATGGGACTGGGACGGGGCATTGAAGCCCTGTTTGAGGATAACAATTTAGAAGAAGCGCAGACGGGCGAGAATGTTGTGGATCTCAAACTATCAGCAATTCGCCCTAATCCGTACCAGCCTCGCCGCATTTTTGACCAAAAGGCGTTAAAGGAATTAGCTAAATCGATTAGTGAATCTGGAGTTTTTCAGCCAATCATTGTGCGCCAGCCAGATTCGCAAATCGAGCGGTACGAAATTATCGCTGGTGAACGGCGTTATCGGGCTTCTAAATTAGCTAAGCAGACAACGATTCCTGCCATTGTCCGGGACTTTGATGATGAACGGATGATGGAAGTTGCGGTCTTGGAAAATCTGCAACGGGAAGATTTGACCCCACTAGAAGAGGCGCAAGCTTACCAAACATTAATGGATAAGTTGATGCTTACCCAGGCAGAAGTTGCCAAGCGGCTTGGTAAAAGTCGGCCGTACATCGCCAATTATTTACGTTTGTTGAGCCTTCCTGAAAGTGTCAAACAGTCCTTACAAGCCGGTGAACTTTCTATGGGTCAGGCACGGACACTACTGGGCCTTAAAGATAAGCAGAAGGTGGCAGCGGTCGCTAGGAAGGCCATTACTAACCGGATGACGGTTCGTCAATTGGAAGATTTAGTGGCTTCAATGAATAATGATCATGGTCATAAGAACCACAAAAAGAAGGTTCAGCATCGGAAGTCACCATACTTGCGGGAAGCTGAAAATGAGCTGCAAAGTAAGTTCGGAACCAAAGTGGCGGTGGCCCCATCAGCAAAAAAGAATACTGGAAAGATTGAAATTCCGTATACTTCTGCTGATGATTTAACTAGGATTTTGGAATTACTCGGGATTTCGTTTGATTAGGACAGGAGTGATCATAATGGAAGATTACGCACTAAACGACATTGTAATGATGAAGAAACAGCACCCGTGTGGTACGAATCGCTGGCAAATTATTCGTGTTGGTGCGGATATTAAAATTCAATGTACGGGTTGTGGGCACATCGTGATGATGAGTCGTTATAACTTTGACAAACGAATGAAGAAAGTTCTCGAAAAAGCAGACCAAGAAAATTAAAAAAGGAACGTGAAAAGAAAATGTCATTAACTGCAGGGATTGTTGGATTACCAAACGTGGGGAAGTCCACACTGTTTAACGCGATTACGAAGGCTGGTGCCGAAATGGCAAACTACCCATTTGCTACGATTGATCCGAATGTTGGGATGGTCGAAGTTCCGGATCCACGTTTGAACCGAATTAACGAATTGATTCCCGCTAAAAAGATCGTCCCAACCACCTTTGAATTCACGGATATCGCCGGAATTGTTAAAGGGGCTTCCAAAGGGGAAGGTCTTGGGAACAAGTTTTTGGAAAATATTCGCCAAACTGATGCTATCGTGCACGTTGTTCGGGCATTTGATGATAACGACATTACCAGTGTTACGGGTAAGGTTGACCCAATTGAAGATATTGACACCATCAATCTGGAATTAATTATGGCTGACTTGGAGTCTGTCAATAATCGGCTCAGTAAGGTACAACGAGCAGCCAAGGGTCGTGACAAGGATGCTCTGGCAGAATTAGCAGTTTTGAATAAGATTAAGCCGGTGCTCGAAGATGGCAAGAGTGCACGGACAATTGATTTTTCTGATGATGAGCAAAAGATTGTTAAGGGACTATTCTTACTAACGACCAAGCCAGTACTTTATGTTGCCAACATTGCGGAAGAAGATATGGCTGATCCAGACAGTAACAAGTACATGGATGCCATCAAGGAACACGTGGCTGGTGAAGGTGAAGTCATCGGTGTCGCAGCCGCTGCTGAAGAATCAATTGCCGAAATGGACGATGACGAAAAGGCTGACTTCCTGGAAATGGAAGGGGTCAAAGAACCTGGCTTAAACCGGTTGATTCGCGCGGCTTATAAGCTATTGGGCCTCGAAACGTTCTTTACTGCCGGGGGTCCAGAAACCCGTGCGTGGACTTACCGGAAGGGAACTAAAGCTCCACAGGCGGCAGGAATTATCCACTCAGACTTCGAACGTGGTTTTATTCGGGCTGAAGTAATGAGTTTTAGTGATTTAGACGAACTTGGTTCTGCAGCGAAGGTTAAAGAAGCTGGTAAACTACGTCTTGAAGGTAAAGATTACGTGATGCAGGATGGCGATATTGTTGAATTCCGTTTCAACGTTTAATTGAGGAATTCGACAGCATAGAGAGGAGTAACACTGTGAGCGAACAACCACGGAATGCCGCTGCTGGTCAACGGCAGAAGCAATATATTAAAGAAAATAATAAAGAAGCGGGCAAGACCTTTAGCGAATATGGTTTAACCCGTAAAAATGAAGAGTTTGTTTACCAACTTAATAAGCAATTAGCTGCAAAGGGAATTGCTGCTGATAAAAAGAGCGAATACCTGGATGACACAATTAATAAGCTGCAGACAGGACAAAAGAAGGGGCAAACTGCAAAAGCAATGTTTGGCACCCCAACCGCTTATGCAGAGGAATTGACGAATCCCAAAAAGAAGGAAGCAACGGTTCAAGGAACGAGCAACTTTGGGCTCTTGGCGTTAGATAATGGAATGATGTTCTTTGCCATCTTCTCCTTTATGTTTGGTTTAATTGCATTCATGAATCCGGGCTCACTCAGCCCGAATGGTCATTACGGAAGTTCGGGATTAACTGCAATTCTGATTGTAGCAATTGCTGGAGGCTTGCTCTTCGGTTACATTGCAAATATTATGGCGCCATATAAGGATAAGAAGACCGGCAAGGTTGTTCAACGGAGTCTGTGGGCACGGATCGGGATGATTGTCTTGGCCTTTGCAATCTGGATTGGTATTTACACGTTGACTGCTTTACTGCCGAATAGCATTAACCCGCAAACTAACAAGTGGGTATACATTATTCTAGGGATTGTTGTCTTTGGGGCTGACTTATACTTACGGACGCGGTTCCACATCGTGAATAACGTTTTTGCGGGTCAGCCACGAAATCGCCGG
Organism: uncultured Lactobacillus sp.; assembly: GCA_947252915.1. GTDB lineage: Bacteria > Bacillota > Bacilli > Lactobacillales > Lactobacillaceae > Limosilactobacillus. Next base: position 4,609 of record CAMXWI010000034.1, on the reverse strand, counting down.
TAAATTATAAATTCTAAAAATTTATCCTTGACCTGAAATGAATTTCCTAGTAGGTTAAGTACTAACAAAATTTACAAGGGAGTGTCGATTGATGGCAAATTGGGATACAAAGTTCGCAAAAAAAGGGTTAACGTTCGATGATGTTCTCTTGATTCCAGCAGAGAGTCACGTTTTACCAAACGAAGTTGACCTGAGCGTTCAATTAGCCAAGAATATTAAGTTAAACGTACCGTTCATTAGTGCCGGAATGGATACTGTAACGGAAAGCTCAATGGCAATTGCGATGGCCTTGCAAGGTGGGATGGGAGTTGTTCATAAGAACATGTCCATTCAAGCCCAAGCGGGTGAAGTTGCCACGGTTAAAGGAGTTTCTTTGGCTGGTAATTTTGAAAAAGCTGCTACGGATGATCAAAACCGGTTGCTGGTTGCTGCTGCTGTTGGGGTCACTTCCGATACTTTTGAGCGTGCGGAAGCCCTACTGAAGGCGGGCGCTGACGCCATTGTGATTGACACTGCTCACGGACATTCCGCAGGTGTTTTACGTAAGATTGCAGAAATTCGTGATCACTTCCCAGACGTTACGTTAATTGCGGGGAATGTAGCTACTGCTGAAGGAACTAAGGCCCTCTTTGATGCAGGGGTCGATGTTGTGAAAGTTGGAATTGGACCTGGTTCTATTTGTACGACTCGGGTAGTTGCTGGTGTTGGAGTTCCACAAATTACCGCAATTTATGATGCAGCTTCTGTAGCTCGTGAATATGGCAAGACCATTATTGCGGACGGTGGAATTAAGTATTCTGGGGACATTGTGAAAGCGTTGGCTGCTGGTGGTAATGCTGTTATGCTTGGTTCCATGTTCTCGGGGACAACTGAAGCACCTGGTGAAGTTTTCGAAGATCACGGTAAGAAGTATAAGGCTTACCGGGGAATGGGTTCTGTTGGGGCAATGGCCCAGTCCCATGGCTCATCCGATCGTTACTTCCAAGGTGGCGTGAATGAGGCTAACAAACTAGTCCCAGAAGGAATTGAAGCCCGGGTTGAATATAAGGGTGATGTCGCCGACATTATTTTCCAAATGGTCGGTGGTTTACGTTCTGGAATGGGTTACTGTGGTGCTGGTGACATCCAAACTTTGATTGACAATGCCCAATTTGTTCAAATTACCAATGCTGGTTTACGGGAATCACATCCTCATGATGTACAAATTACGAAGGCAGCACCAAACTACAAATAATTAAATGGGATAATCGAAAAACAGGATTCGTAGAATGCGGATCCTGTTTTTCAGTTTGAAGTTAAATAAATATTTAAGGCCATCGGAGAATTGAGAATTATTAGGTTAAACAGTGTATAATTATCTCAGTTATATTCTCGTAAAAGGAGGAGCGACGATGAAAATTTTAGTTGTTGACGATGATAAGGAAATCGTTCAGTTACTAGAAATCTACGTACGGAATGAAGGCTATGAACCAGTTTCAGCTTATAACGGTAAGGACGCCTTAACTAAATTAAATACTACTCCTGATATTGGATTGGTTATTTTAGATTTAATGATGCCAGAAATGGACGGCATGGAAGTTATTAAACGAATTCGGAAGGATTCTTCGATTCCAATTTTAGTATTGTCAGCTAAGACCGCTGATATGGACAAGATTCAGGGGTTAATTACTGGGGCGGATGATTATGTCACCAAACCATTCAACCCGCTTGAAGTCATGGCGCGGGTTCGCTCATTGCTACGGCGGAGCGAGGGTCAAATGACCAATGATCAGCCAGACATCCTCAATGTTGGTCCACTCCAAATTAATAAGGATTCGCATGAAGTAAAGACCATTAATGGTGATTTAATTCAATTAACGGCGTTAGAGTTTGGGATTTTATACTTACTAGCTTCTCATCCCAACCGGGTTTTCTCAGCTGACGATATTTTTGAACGGGTTTGGCAACAAGAATCGGTTGTCTCTGCCAAGACCGTAATGGTCCACGTTAGCCACCTGCGCGACAAAATTGAGGCGGCCACGGGCGGTGAAAAGGTTATTGAAACTGTTTGGGGTGTTGGCTATAAAGTTGAAGCACATTAGTATTAATTTAAGACTGGGTTAACCCCAGTCTTTTTAATTGGTAAACCATTGAAAAATGCTATAATAAAGCGTGAATTTAAAAAAGCGGGGAAAATACTTTGAAATTAACGGCACGGGAAAAAGGCGCCCTCTTTTTTGAGGGGATTATCACGGTGGTTTTATTAATCTTAATTAATTTAGCCTTAATCGTGATCATTCAAGATGTGATTCAAGATAATCCAGGAGTCGCCAGCGGAATTTTTATTATAAAAAAATCGTTAAAGATCGGACCATTTCAAGCGCAGATTTGGTCGTATCAACGAATCGTCATTGGGCTCTTTATTGTAATTGATATTTTTGTTGTGTGGTGGCGATTACTTCGGCGTTATCATCAATATCAAATTAACCATATTATTAAAGAACTGCATTACATTGCGCAGGGCCATTTAGATCATCGAATTCCTTTCCGCTTAAAGGGACGAACGCAACACGTTGTAACCAGTGTAAATGCACTTGTAGATAGTGCGGTTCAATCCATGAATGATGAACGGCAAATTGAAAAGTCGAAAGATGAACTAATTACCAACGTTAGTCATGATTTGCGAACGCCATTAACGAGCATCATTGGATACTTACGCTTAATTGAAGACAAGCAATATCATTCTGAAGAGGATATTCTTAAGTATTCGCACATTGCCTATGAAAAAGCTAAGCAAATGAAGAATATGGTGGAAGACCTATTTGAATATACAAAGGTCCAGCAACATGGGGCTCCGGTTAATTTTATGCCAGTTGACTTGGGACAACTGCTGGAACAAGTTTGTGCCAGCTTCGAATTAGAAGGGGAAAATCGCGGAATTGAAGTCAGTTCGCAAACAACTCCCACACCATTAGTGATTGATGGTGATCCCGAAAAACTAGGACGGGTCTTTAGTAATTTAGTGGCCAACGGAATTAAGTATGGTCATGGGGCTAGTTATATCCGTTTGGATGCCATTCAACACGGCGATCAAGTCACCGTAACGGTCGCCAATGATGGTGAGCGAATTCCCGCAGATTCCCTGAGTCACCTGTTTGAACGGTTCTATCGGGTGGAAGCTTCTCGTTCGAAGGCAACGGGAGGAACTGGATTGGGTCTGGCAATCGTGAAAAGTGTGGTTGACCTGCACCATGGTAATGTTGAAGTTCAATCCAATGATAATCAGACGGCGTTTATTGTGACGTTGCCAACTAAACAAGAAAAATCAGGAGCATCGAATGATGAAACACATTAAACAAGTGCTAGTTAGTTTCGTGATCATCTTGGTGACCGTTTGTGGAGCCTGTTTTAATCAACTACCAATTGCGCATGCGGCGACGGTGGATGCCCATGCGGCTTTTGCGGTTGATGCGCAGACTGGCCAGGTTTTATATAACCATAATGGCGATCAGCGATTAGCAGTGGCATCAATGAGTAAGTTACTAACGGTTGCCGTAATTGAAAATGAAATTAGTTCTGGAAAATTAAAGTGGTCAACAAAGGTTAAAATCACGCCGGCAGAAGCTAAGCTGTCAACTGCCAGTGGCTATTCGAACGTTCCTTTGAAAGCTGGCAAGCAATACACAGTTAAACAGTTAACACAAGCGGCCTTGATTAAGTCTGGTGATGCAGCAACCATTGCATTAACACGGGCCCAAGGGCGCAATACGCAGCAATTTGTCCAGCAAATGGGGGCAATGGCTAAACGAATTGGCTTGAGTAACTACCGTCTTTATAACGGTGTCGGTTTAGAAAATGGTGATATGGCCAGTTTTAAGTTACCAAAGACTGCAAAAACCGCGGAAAATCAAATGACTGCTCGGGATGTTGCTAAGGTTGCTCGGTATTTAATTCAAAATTATTCAACAGTGCTGAAAATCACTAAACAACGAACGTTACACTGGGACGGCAAAGATTATCCGAATAGTAATGAATTATTGCCTGGTAATGCGGCTGCCCCACAAAAGGTTAAAGTTGATGGCCTCAAAACGGGAACTTCTGATAAAGCTGGTCAGTGCCTAGTTTCCACCGGGACTTACCAGGGGCACCGAATTATTACTGTTGTAATGCATGCTAATAATCGTTTCAGCCAAACAAAAGCCCTTTATGAAGAAGTCTTTGCCAATTGGCAACCAGTAACGGAGAAGCAACGACAAACCGTGAGTGTTAGTCATGGACAACGAAAAAATGTTCAAGTCGAAACTAAACATGCGGTGACGGTTTGGCAGCCGCAACATCAACCGGTAAAGGCCCGATTTATCGCAGATGCTCATGTGAAGGATGGGCAGAAGATTAAGGCGCCTCTAAAAAAGAATACCCGAGTTGGTAAATTACGGTACCGTAAATTGACGAATATCAATAATCAACCGCTGCAATTTGGGGTATACCCAACAAATGAGGTTAAGCGGGCAGGCTTATTTGGCTGGTTTGCGAGTCTCTTTTAAAGATTTCCTTAGTAATTAATTTAATGTAAGTGGTTGCATTGATATTAAGTTAAATTTAAATATGATAAACTAATAGGGAATGTGTG
>CAMXWI010000033.1 GCA_947252915.1 uncultured Lactobacillus sp. | reverse complement strand
GAGCAATCGTCGGCAGCGTCAGATGTGTATAAGAGACAGGTGATGTGGGGGTAAGAGTGATTCCTGTTATTTACAGGTTGTTATCAGGCAACGGTACTGATCTTTCCACATCTTTATTATAATTCTCATGAATTAAAATAGCAATTAAATCCGCTCATTACGGTAATGAAAGCGCTATGACTTATTTATGTTGTCGTGACCGCTCCACAAACGTATATCCAATAAAGAGACAAATAAAGAACAGTACCGAAACAAATAATGCCGGGCTCGTTGCTGGAATAAAGAGCAAAATAATCAAGACCGCAACAAAGAAAATAATGGTTAACCAATCCGTTACTGGGAATCCCGGCATTGAGAACCCAGCTACTCCCTTTGGATGAGCTTGTCGGTACTTAATGTGGCACCACAGAATAAAGAGCCATACAAAAATGAAGTTAATGGTTGATACTCCGGAAATCAATTCGAAAATTCCCGCAGGCATCACATAGTTTAAAATCACCACCACAAATAGGATTAGTGAAGAGAATTGCAGCGCCTGGTTTGGTACTGCCTTAGCACTCAATTTTTGGAAACGAGCTGGCGCATTCCCACCAGCAGCCAGTGAGTACAACGAGCGACTAGTTGAGAAGATGGCACTATTAGTGGCTGACATTGCAGCAGTCAGTACCACAAAGTTTAAAATTGCGGCGGCACTTGTCACCCCAATTCCCGCAAAGACTTGAACAAACGGGCTTGAGCTTGTCTTAATATCTGTCCAAGGGTAGACCATAATTGCGAGCATTGAACCAATATAGAACAACCCAATCCGAACTGGCAGGGTATTAATTGCCTTTGGAATATCCGCCTCTGGGTTTTTTGTTTCCCCAGCGGTTAAACCAACCATTTCAATTCCAACAAAGGCAAAGACAACCATTTGAAACGACATCAAGAAACCAATCGGCCCCTTCGGGAAGAATCCACCATGGCTTACTAGGTTAACTAAACTAGCGTGTCCTGCCTTCGTTGGTGTCTGTAAAATCACCATCACTAAACCAACAACAATTAGTGCGACAATCGCTAAAACCTTAATCGTGGAAAACCAGGATTCAAGTTCACCAAATAACCCAACGTTTACCATGTTAACCAACATCAGCAAAATAATAATGACGAGTGGACCAATCCACTGCGGTAAATTAGGAAACCAGTACTTTAAGTAAATCCCGGTCGCGGTTAAATCCGCCATCGCAAGACTGAGCCAACACGACCAATACGTCCAACCAGCAATAAATTCCATCCGATCACCAAGATATTCCTTCACTGAATCGATAAAGGAATGTTTACTAGTATCGGCGAGCAAAAGCTCACCAAGGGCGCGCATCATAAAGAAACAGAAGATTCCGACAATCAAATATGTCAAAATAATTGACGGCCCGGCGGCTTTAATGGCACTCCCGGATCCCAAGAAGAGTCCGGTCCCAATCGCACCACCAATCGCAATCATCGTGATATGACGACTTTTTAGTGAACGTGATAATTTTTGTTCTTGTTGTTCATCCATCTTTCAATCTCCTTTCACAAAAAAACGTCCCTGGTACTACAAATACCAGGGACGTTTGTCAACGCGGTTCCACCCATCTTTATAAGTCATTTGGACTTACCTCTCGGTCAATAATGGAACCACCCATTTCACGCGTGAATTAATGCCATGAACGACGACTAACTTTCAGCTCAGATTAGTCTCTCTGTTGGTCGCTCTTATTAAAAGTTAATGATCATTATACTTAAATCTCATAGCCTGTCAACACGTTTCCGAACATTAAATCGGTTTCATTCGAAAAAATTCGATTTATCTACCTTGACTTTTAAGTTAATTCATTGTTTAATGCAATCAACGGTTGATTAACAGTCCTAGTAGGAATCTCTTCCCTGGCGCAGAGAATTAGCGGTGATGTGGAAGCTAATGCATAAGAGATTTACGAATTACAGCTGAACATCATTAATCACCAATCTTTTTAATAGTGTTAATTAAGGTACGTAACGTACGAAAATGGGTGGTACCACGGTTCACTTCGTCCCAAGACTTGAGTGTCTTGGGACGTTTTTTCGTTGTTACTAACAAATGGAGGGATTCTAGATGAACATTGTTGATGAACTAAAATGGCGCGGTGCCGTGAATCAAGTTACTGATGAAGACGGCCTCCGCGAATTAACGAATGAAAAACAAATCAGTTTGTACTGTGGGACGGACCCAACAGGCGATAGTCTCCATATTGGACACTTAATTCCATTCATGATGCTGAAACGATTCCAACTCGCTGGTCACCACCCGGTAATCATTATCGGTGGCGGTACTGGTGCGATTGGGGATCCTTCTGGACGAAAGACCGAACGAACCCTGCAAACCGAATCACAATTGGAACACAACAAAAAGGCCCTCACTGAACAAATGAAAAAATTATTTGGGACCGAAAACTTTACCATTGTGGATAATTACACGTGGCTTTCCAAGATTTCGATGATTGAGTTCCTCCGTGATTACGGTAAACTCTTCAATGTTAATACGATGTTGAATAAGGAAGTCGTTGCTAGTCGGCTGGATAACGGAATTTCCTTCACTGAATTTACCTACCAAATTCTTCAAGCGGTTGACTTCCTCCACCTTTACCGCAACAATGATGTCCAACTTCAAATCGGTGGTTCCGACCAATGGGGTAACATCACCTCAGGAATTGACTTAATTCATAAGGTGGAAGGACCAGAAACCAAGGTCTTCGGACTAACAATCCCACTGATGCTCAAGGCCGACGGTACAAAGTTCGGTAAGACTGCGGGTGGTGCAGTATGGCTAGATCCGAAGAAGACGTCACCGTACGAATTCTACCAATTCTGGCTGAACCAAGATGATCGCGACGTTGTGAAATACCTTAAGTACTTCACTTTCCTCGATCAAGATCAAATTAACGACTTGGCTGAAAAGGTTGAAAAGGAACCTTGGAAACGAGAAGCACAACGGACCTTGGCACGGGAAGTCACTACTTTTGTCCACGGCGAAGCTGCTACCAAGCACGCTGAAGAAATTTCTCAACTGTTATTCAAGGGTGATATTAAAGATTTGACTACCGAAGATATCGAGCAAGCCTTCAAGTCTGCCCCATCGGTCGACATCTCAGCAGATGTAGTTAACATTGTGGATTGGCTGGTCAATACCGAAATTGAGCCTTCCAAGCGGCAGGCCCGTGAAGATGTTAAGAACGGGGCAATTACCGTTAATGGTGAAAAAGTCACAGATATTGATGCTGAAATTAATCCGGCAGATCATTTTGATGGTAAGTACGTCGTTGTCCGCCGTGGTAAGAAGCACTACACTTTAGCCAAAGTTACAAAGTAAGGGTTGCAAGATTTTTTAAATCAGTTACAATTTAAGTAATTCAATGACGTGGTAATAGTAGCATGACCAAGCAACAGAGATGGCTGATACCTGATGAAAGAGGCCAACGGAAGTGCGAAGTGGAGCCGCCAGAAGCAGTTAAATATTGAACGAGTGATGTACAGGTCTGTACATAATTTAGGTGGCACCGCGGTTAATCGTCCTATTTTCCAAGTGGAAAATAGGGCGATTTTCTTTTACCCAGGTTTATTCGAAAGGATTGATTATTATGACAGAAAAAAAGGTAATTTTAACTGGTGACCGGCCAACTGGTCACCTCCACATTGGTCACTACGTTGGTTCACTGCGCGAACGGGTCAAAATGCAAAACAGTGGCAAGTATGATCCATATATCATGATTGCGGATCAACAAGCCCTGACCGATAACGCCCGCGACCCAGAAAAAATCCGTAATAGTCTCATCCAAGTTGCGCTAGATTACTTGGCAGTAGGATTAGATCCAGAAAAATCAACCATCTATGTTCAGTCACAAATTCCTGCGCTTTCTGAACTTAACATGTACTACCTGAACTTAGTTACTGTTTCCCGTTTGGAACGGAACCCAACTGTTAAGTCAGAAATTCAACAAAAGAACTTTAATCGTTCTATTCCCGCGGGCTTCCTAACTTATCCGGTTAGCCAAGCATGTGATATCACTGCATTTAAGGCCGAACTCGTCCCAGTTGGTGATGATCAAGAACCAATGCTAGAACAAGCGCGTGAAATTGTCCGGACATTTAATTCTATTTATGGTGATGTGCTCGTCGAACCTGAAGGGGTCTTCCCACCAAAGGGTCAAGGACGGATCCCAGGGCTCGATGGTAATGCCAAGATGAGTAAGTCACTCGGTAATTGTATCTACTTATCTGATGATGAAGATACGTTGCGTAAAAAAGTGATGTCGATGTACACCGATCCTAACCATATCCACGTTGAAGATCCCGGCCAAGTTGAAGGTAACATTGTCTTCACTTATCTAGACATCTTTGATGACGATAAAGAAAAGGTGCAAGAACTTAATGATCATTACCGGGCAGGTGGTCTTGGTGACGTTAAGATCAAGAAATACCTATTTGAGGTTTTGAACAAAGAATTAACCCCAATTCGTGAACGGCGTCTAGAATTTGCTAAGGATATCCCGGCCGTTTACGATATGTTAAAGCAAGGTTCTGAAAAAGCCAACCAAGTGGCAAACAAGACCCTACATGAAGTTAAGGAATCCATGGGCTTGAACTACTTTGAATAACAACAGCTAATAATATTTTAAAAAGTCCGAGACTAGATGTAATTTAAAATCTAGCCTCGTTTTTTTTAACCACAAAAAATAGGCGATCTCAAAATTGAGATCGCCTATTTCACTAACTTAAGCAATTAGTTCAATGAAGCAATTGCCTTATCAAGGAGCTTAACAGTAGTAGCTACTGGGTAAACTGCCATGATTTCATTGATTTGTGGAGCAGAACTCTTACCAGTGAAGGCAATGTTCAATGGGAAGTAAAGCTTTTGTCCCTTAACATTGACGTCCTTGCCAACCTTCTTAATCAGGTCGTTATAAGCATCTGGCGTCGTGTCATCAGACAAGTCCTTTACTGCATCCTTAATACCGTTCAATACAGCAAGCGTTTCGTCCTTATCGAAGTTTGCAAAGTCATCGTATGAAAGGTCTTGGTCTAAGATCGTTGCATAGAACCAAGCATAATCCATGATTTCGATTAACTTGTAAACATCACGTTGGTGAATGTGGATAACCTTCTTGAGCAATGTCCGAAGATCATCATCACTCATCTTCAAATCATTCAACTTGTTTGCTTCTTCAGAATCATTTTCATGAACTAAGGTCATGATCCGGTCAGCTAATTCGTCTACTGACATCTTCTTGATGTATTCGGCGTTCATCCAGTCAAGCTTGTGTTGATCGAAGTAAGCTGGTGAGTTAGACATCCGGTTAGGATCGTAAGCCTTAATTAATTCTTCCTTAGAATAAATTTCCTTTTCACCAACTGGTGACCAACCAAGGAAGGCAATGAAGTTAAAGATAGCTTCCTTGAGGTAACCATGACGGTGGTATTGGCTAATGAATTGCAGAGTATTCTTGTCACGCTTACTCAACTTCTTACCAGTTGCTGGGTTGAAGATCAGTGAAATGTGACAGAAGTGTGGGTGGTCAACACCAAGGGCTTCGTAAACCGCAATTTGCTTTGGTGTGTTGGCAATGTGGTCAGCACCACGAAGACAGTCGGTAATGTCCATCAGATAGTCATCAATAACAACGGCAAAGTTGTAAGTAGGCATTCCGTTGTTCTTTTCGATAACAAAGTCACCACCAAGGTTGTCAGAGTTGAATGAAATGTGACCTAATGCCCAGTCATCCCATTCAAGGGTGTGATCCTTTGGTAAGTGCAGACGAACAGAAGGCTTAATTCCCTTGGCCTTGGCAGCGTCAATTTCTTCTTGGCTAGCGTTGTACCAGTGACCATCGTAACGAGGAGTTTCTCCCTTAGCCTTTTGTTCTTCACGCATCTTTTGAAGTTCTTCTTCAGTGGTGTAGTCATAGTAGGCCTTGCCTTCGTCAATTAACTTTTGAACGTACTTGTGGTAAATACCTTCCTTATTACGTTCAGTTTGATGGTATGGGGCATACTTAGGATTTGGCTTATCTGGACCTTCATCCCAGTCAACACCCAACCAGTGCAAGTTCTCCATCTGCGACTCTTCACCGTGTGGCACATTCCGTGCAATATCAGTATCTTCAATCCGAAGAACCATTGTTCCATTAAAGTGACGAGCAAACAGATAGTTAAAAAGTGCAGATTGTGCATTACCGATATGCAAGAAGCCCGTTGGACTTGGAGCATAACGTACTCTAACCTTTTTATCCATAGTAATATCCTCTCTCCATCAGAAATTAATCTTACTAAAAAGATGGGTCTCCTAGCGAATCCCCATCCCTAAGACTTATGACTATTTTACCATTGTGTAAGAAAAATTAAAAGTCATAACGTCAAGTTTATCTTAAACTGTCCACTATTTATGATTTAAATAGTCAAGTGCATGCCCTAAGTCATCAATAAAATCATTGGCAATGGTCATGTCCATCGCCGGCCGAACAACGATCCGTTGAATAATTTCATCATCACGATTCTTTGGTAATGGATAGGCAGGAACTTGCCAGCCAAACATCTTTAATGCATCTTGAACATCATATAATGTCCAATTTACACTGGTATCTTTCTTAAACTCCCAAGTAATAATTGGTAATTCGGAACCATCTGTAATGACATTAAAGTATCCCGTGTCGTTAATTGCCTTACTCAACTTTTCAGAAACTTTCCGCACATTTTCCATACATGCGCGGTATCCAGCCTTACCAAAGCGAATTAAGTTATAGTATTGCCCCACAATGTTAGCTCCAGAGCATGAGAAGTTAATTGCAATCGAGTCAACCGTCTTACCTAAGTATTGAACGGAAAAACGTAATTCCTTTGGTAAGTAATCATAATTATTTTTACGCCAGACAATCCAGCCAATACCAGGATAAACCATTCCGTACTTGTGACTAGAAACGTTAATCGAGGCAACATTCTTCAGGCGAAAATCCCATGGCTTAAATCCAGAAACCCATGGCGCAAAGAATCCATTATATGCTGAGTCTACGTGAATTCGTAACGGCAAGTCAGGGTGAGACTGATTATATTCTGAAACACGTTGGTCGAGGGCTTGAACATCATCAATTGCTCCGGTATAGGTAATACCAAAAATTGCCACGATTCCAATCGTATTTTCGTCCACTAGTTTCATCGCTTCATCAATATTCAGGTTCAATTCATCGGACCCTTTCTTCAAAGGTACTTGCCGCATTTCTACGTTCCAATAAGTGCAGAACTTTTGCCAAACCACTTGGTAGCCGGACCCGATAATCAAGTTCGGCCGGTGATGATCTAGATCGTTAATATTTATCCCAGCGGCCTTAGCACGGTGTTTCCACGTAAACAGCATTCCTAAACCGCCGAGCATACATCCTTCTGATGAGCCCACAGTTGAAGTCCCGATATAATCCTTCGGGAACTTTTCATCTTCCGGAATCCCCCACATATGACCAATCATCGCCACACAACGATCACACATTGCCGCGGTCTTGGGATATTCTGTCTTATCGATCGCGTTAGTATTCATTGCTTCCTTCATCAATTCATCGGCTTTTGGTTCCATTTGGGTTGTACAGAAAGTCGTTAAGTTTTGATCTGCCTTAGCTTCATTTAAACGAAAGTGTTGAATCAATTGTTTGGCCACCGTCGGGTTCATCGCTTGTTCAGGAATATCTTGATCCGGCAAGTCTTCTCCTGATTCAGTGCTCCCTAACCAGTTCTGTTCTAATGCTTGATCTTTTTCTGTCATTGATCTGTTCGGAATTGGTAGCTGACTAATTCCTCAACCTCCTTTCAAACTTATCGCATTCAGGCATACCTAAAATCAAATCATGATTCATCCTGAATGTAACAACCCTAAATTTAGAAAGGCAAATAAAAAGTAATGTATTTTTGGTCGCGGGCTATAATGCCCTCTGAGTATACAGATGAAATGGAAAATTC
>CAMXWI010000032.1 GCA_947252915.1 uncultured Lactobacillus sp. | reverse complement strand
TGACCAGAATAGAAATTTTCTAAAATAAAAAAGTCATGGCAAAAACCATGACTTTTTTAATTAATTTTCTTCTGCTGGCTTAGTTTCCCAAGTGTGCTTCTTATGTTCTGCAGCAAAGCGTCGGTCACCAATGACCATTTCAACACAAGTCCAAATCAGCAGGGCAAGGATAATAACAATCGTAATCCATGCCAATGTATCTGAGGTCGCTTTGTTCCAAATTCCAAAACCTTCATAAGTTTGTGGAAGGTTGTAAAGGTTTAAGAATGTTAATGCTAAGACAGAAATCCATCCCAAGATCCGAGTAATTACATGGTTTCGGAATTCACCCATTTCTGTTTCACTATTGGTCATTAATAATAGTGGCAGCATTGAGAATGGTAGGGCAAATGCCAAAAAGACTTGTGAGTTTTCCATCAGCAGGTTTAAGGCCGTGTGTTGTTGATTTTCTGATTCCCGAGCGGTTAAGGCGACACAGACCAAGACCGGGATAACGGAAATCAAACGGGTAATTAACCGTCGTGCCCATAATGGCATCTTCATGTGGACGAATCCTTCCATAATAACTTGACCAGTTAAGGTCCCAGTAATGGTGGAGTTTTGACCAGAAGCTAATAGGGCGACCGCAAATAGAGTTGAAAGAATTCCAGATTTGGCAACACCAATTAAAATTGGGTTACTTAACATGGAAGTATTGTTCAGAGCATCGTATAGGCCAAAGAATGAACTGTCTTCAACAGCACCACTCTTGAATACCGCAACCCCCATGATCAATAGCAAGGCATTAACAACAAAAGCCAAGCTTAATTGAATGTTGGAATCCCACATTGAGAACCGGACCGTTTGACGAATGTCATCAACATTTGTGTGGTCCAGCTTTCGAGTTTGTGAAATTGCGGAGTGAAGATATAGGTTATGTGGCATAACCGTAGCCCCAATAATCCCAAGCGAACCAGTTAATGGTGAAATCCCACCAACAATTGGTCCCTTGGCAATCGCCTTTTCAGAAGGAATCAATCCCATGAAGACGCTGCCCCAAACTGGTTTAGAAAGGGCCACTTCATAGGCGAAGACAAAGAGAATTACCAAAATTAAACAAGCAACAATCGCTTCGATTTTTCGGAAGCCGATCTTGGTTAACAGTAACAGGACTAAAACGTCAAGAACCGTAATGAAGACCGCTGGGACTAATGGAATGTGGAATAACAAGTTCAATGCAATTGCCGCCCCAATAACTTCCGCAATATCAGTTGCCATAATGGCAAACTCAGTCATGATCCAGAGGATAACTCCTAAGGCCTTCCCTGTACGAGCCCGAATGGCCTGCGCGAGGTCCATTTGACTTACGATACCAAGTTTAGCCGCCATGTTTTGCAGTAACATCGCAATCAAACTTGAAATCAGGATGGTCGTCATTAATGTATATTGGAAGCTTTGACCACCGGTAATAGATGTTGACCAGTTACCAGGATCCATATAACCAACGGCAACTAGTGCGCCGGGTCCTGAGTAGGCGAATAAGGTCCGCCAAAAGCCTTTGCCATGAGGAACTTCAACGGTACCATTGATTTCCTCAAGAGATTTACCGTTCGCATATTCAATCAGTTTATGTTTACGGTGTTGATTTTTTGTGTTTGCCACGCCAAATCCTCCCTTTCTTTCGTATGCTAATAAGGTATGTCCACATTAAATATTAATATATTTGAACACCTTTGTTAGGTTAGCATAAAAAATAAAGTAACGCAATGGGAAATGCCGATTTTTAGGCAATATCACCGGGCTTTTTCAGAATTTTTGCTGCCACTTACCAAGCTTAATTCGGAATCATAGTTTTTGATTGGAATTATTTAGGAGAAGTTATGATAATCGTTTGACAATTGAGACCGTTTTTTCGTATACTGACGGAGTAAATTAAACTATTCACAAGAGAGGTATTACTAATGAAGGCATTAGTTTTAGAAGGTAAGAAAGAACTTAAGGTTGAAGACTACGAAGTTCCTGAAATTAAGCCAGATGAAGTGTTGGTTCACACTGCCTATGCAGGTATTTGTGGGACTGATAAGGCCCTTTATGCTGGATTACCTGGTTCAGCATCAGCTGTTCCACCAATCGTTTTAGGTCATGAAAACTCAGGGGTGGTTACTAAGGTTGGTGCAGCCGTTACGAACGTTAAACCAGGTGACCGGGTAACTGTTGACCCTAACATTTACTGTGGTCAATGTGAATACTGCCGGGCCCAACGTCCAGAATTATGTGAACACTTGGATGCAGTTGGGGTTACTCGTGATGGTGGTTTTGAAGAATACTTCACTGCTCCAGCCAAGGTTGTTTACCCAATTCCTGATGATGTTTCATTAAAGGCTGCAGCCGTTGTTGAACCAATTTCTTGTGCAATGCACGGGGTTGACTTATTGGAAACTCACCCATACCAAAAGGCATTGGTATTAGGTGATGGCTTTGAAGGTCAATTGTTTGCCCAAATTTTGAAGGCGCGTGGTATTCACGAAGTTACTTTAGCTGGTCGTTCTGATGACAAATTAGCTAACAACCGTGAACACTTTGGTGTAAAGACCATCAATACTACTAAGGAAGAAATTCCTGCAGACAGCTTTGACATTGTTGTTGAAGCAGTTGGTTTACCAGCTACTCAAGAACAAGCATTAGACGCCGCAGCCAAGGGTGCACAAGTTCTGATGTTTGGTGTTGGAAACCCAGATGATAAGTTCTCAGTAAACACTTACGACGTCTTCAAGAAGCAATTGACTATTCAAGGGGCATTTATTAACCCATACACTTTTGAAGACTCAATTGCCTTATTGGCATCTGGAACGGTTGATCCACTGCCACTCTTCTCTCACGAATTAGATTTAAATGGTGTGGAAGACTTTGTTAGTGGTAAGCTGGGTAAGGTTTCTAAGGCCATCGTTAAGGTTGGCGGCGAAGAAGCCTAACTTCCATTTAGATTCCATTAGTAGAAAAATAAGACCGGGTGTGAAGCTCGGCCTTATTTTTTTACCCAAATTGACACGGTGTCACTAGGCTGGTATGATTAATCTAAATTAAATGGTGACACAGTGTCACTAATTTTGCTTGAGGAGAAACTTATGCCAACAGAAACTTTTCAGCATCTTTCTAGCCAGAAAAAACAGAACATCAAAGCGGCTTTATTAAAGGAGCTTAGTGCTCATCCATTAGCAACCGCACAAGTAGCTCGTATTGTAAAAACGGCTGGCGTTGCTCGGGGGACCTTTTATAAGTACTTTACGGATTTAGTTGATGCTCATCAGTGGTTATTAATGACCGTAATTAAGGATTTAGATTTGCATCCGGAAAGGTTGGTTCAGCAAATTGGGGATGCGCATGATTACCAAACTACGATCGAAACACTAATGAAGCAGATCCAGCAGAGTGACTATGCGGCGTTTTTAAAGAATTATTATGAATCAAACGAGGGTTTTTTAGCAGCTCAGGGTGTTAAATATCGACAGCTGAATGCGCAACAGTGGGCAATCATGGTGCTATGTCACCAAACGATTCAGGAATGTTTGATGAATCCAGGGGATCAGCTTGCAATTATCCAACGGCTCGGAGCAGCGTTGGTGGGGATCATAGGAGGATAGCGATGTTTTTAGCAATTCGTGAAATTAAGCATAATAAACTCCACTACGGTTTGATTATTGGAATGGTAGCGTTAATTGGCTATCTCATGTTTATGTTAACGGGATTAATGCTCGGACTAGCTAATCAAAATACGGCGGCGATCCGTGCCTGGGACACTAAGACGGTTTATTTAAATAAGGATGCTAATGATAATCTCAGTCAATCAATACTTACTAAACAGCAAACCAGAAAATTAAGTGACCATGAAGCGTTGGTTGGCACGGTGCCAGTTGTCTTAAAAAAGGCTACTACGCACCATCAAGATAAACAATCAATTCAATTTATGGGAATTTCTAAGGAACAGTACCTGTATCGCCATAAGTTACAATTGACGACTGGTCATAAGCCGACTAAGGAAAACGAAATTGTTCTTGATACCTCGCTGCGTGATAAAGGATACCGAGTTGGTAATCAAGTTAAACTGGCTGACCAGTCTCGTTCCTATCGGATAGTTGGTTTTGTAAAAAATGCTAAATTAAATATTGCACCATTAGCCATTGGTTCATTGTCAACTTGGCAAGAATTAAAGGGAATGGGAAATCAGTTTGTGGCAAGCGGAATCTTTGCTGATCGAGCATTAACGGTCCACCATCATTCACAGCTGAAAAAATATACGGCCAATCAGTTTATTCAAAAATTGCCAGGTTATGCAGCTCAAAACACTACATTCCTATTTATGATTGGTTTTTTGATGGTGATTTCATTAATTGTGATTGCTGTCTTCCTTTATATTTTGACCATGCAGAAGTTACCAGAATATGCTGTTTTAAGAGCCCAAGGGATTCCGGTTTCGACGCTCATTCGGGCGACCTTTGCTGAAGCGACGTTACTGATGATCGCTGGTGTCTTAATTGGTTTATTTCTGACCTCGGGGACCGCATTAGTTATCCCATCAGCAGTGCCACTACTCATTAATTGGCCATTAACCTTGCTGATTGGTTTGAGCTTAATTGTTTTAGGAACGATTGGTGCACTATTACCAGTGCGCATTATCACCAAGATCGATCCATTAGATGCAATTTAGGAGGATAGATGATGGCAACAATTGAACTAAAAAATGTTAATCGGACTTTTGACACGGGAATTGGGCAAGTCCAAGCGTTATCTGCCATTAATTTTCAAGCCAAAGCTGGCGAACTAACCCTGATCTTAGGTCCGTCTGGTTCGGGAAAGAGTACCTTCCTGACAATTGCTGGTGGATTGATAAAACCTAGTTCAGGGCAAGTGTTAATTGATGGTCAAGATATTCAGAATATGAATAATCGCGAACTTGAACGCCTGCGCTTAAATAAAATTGGCTTTATTCTGCAGTCCTATAATCTGCTCCCTTATCTAACGGTTGCGGAACAATTTCAGTTAGTTGATCGGGTCAAGCCAAATGGTAATCTCAATCAAGAAGAATTAGATCAGCTAATGCGTGAGCTCGATATTTTCCAGTTAAAGAATCAATATCCGGATCAACTATCGGGTGGCCAGAATCAACGGGTAGCGATAGCGAGATCATTGTATACTAATCCGTCGCTAGTGTTGGCGGATGAACCAACCGCAGCCTTAGATAGTGAACGTGGTGCGGCGGTTGGTCAAGAATTTCAACGGCTCGCCAGGCAGAAAAATAAAACGGTGATCGTGGTCACTCATGACCTACGCTTACGTAAATATGCCGATCGCATTTTTGAAATTAATGATGGTAAAATAAAGCAAACCAAGTAGGGACGACATGAAAGGTGAGGTGCGTACATGGCGTTTTTAGAATTAAACGACATTTTTAAATCATATTTCCTGGGAAATAATGAATTTCCCGTGCTCAAAGGAATCAGTCTTTCCTTTGAAAAGGGCGAGTTTGTGTCTATTTTAGGAGAGTCTGGTGGTGGAAAATCAACTTTAATGAACATTGTTGGTGGCCTTGATCGTGAATTTAAGGGTCAAGTAAAAGTGAATGGTGAGTTGCTTGATCATCGTAACGAAAAGCAGTTAGATGAGTATCGACGCTCAACAATTGGACATATTTATCAATCATATAATTTGATCCCTCATTTAACGGTTTTGGATAATGTGTTAGTTTCATTAGATATGACCACTCTTTCGTCAGCTGAGAAAAAGCAACGGGCAGAAGAGTTGCTAACTAAGGTTGGGCTAACTGATCAAATCCATAAATATCCCAAGCATCTTTCCGGGGGCCAAAAGCAGCGGGTCGCCATTGCCCGGGCGTTAGCTAGTGACCCCCAGATCATTATTGCCGATGAACCAACCGGGGCATTAGATTCTAAGAACACTCAGGAAGTACTAGCGCTAATGGATGAGATTGCTAAGGATGGCAAACTAGTAATTGCAGTAACGCACTCATCTGAAGTGGCTAATCATGGGACGCGGATTGTTCATATGGCGGATGGTAAAATTGACCAGGATGAGCGATTAAAGTCTGCTTACCAGATTCCGGATGATCCGACCCATATTCAAACGCAGAAACTGCCTGCTCATGCTAGTTATGAGTTTTCGTTTAAGCATTTAATGTATAATTTTTGGCGTAACTCCCTCATTATGGTTGGGGTAGCCATTGGTTTATTTGCGGTTATGATTTTCAGTGGTCTTGGTAACGGGGTTAATCGGTATATCCAACAACAAATTAACTCAGTGGCCAATCCGCGGGTTATTCAAGTGTTGAAAAATACAACTGGCCGGAAAATGAATCAGCAGGAACTAATGGAAACCTTCCAAAATATGGCCGGTGATCCCCAGGCAGGGATGATTGACGAAGGTCAGATTAAGCGGCTGAATAAGTTATCTGGTGTCCAAAAGGTTGAAAAGGGATATACGTTACCGACGTACCGTTTGGAAGTGGCGAAAACTGGCAAGGTGCAAAGTGGAACAGCGCTGAGCACCTGGAATGCTAATGATAAGGCTGATTCAATTAAGCATGGTCATGAACCACACCGGGGCGAAATGGTCATTGGTAAGCAGGAAGCTGCCCAAATGATGGGCGCAAAACGCTATCGGAAAATTGTTGGTAAAAAATTGAATTTAACATTTAATTGGATTAACCAGCAGGGACAACCGGTCGCGGTGCAAGTGCCGGTAAAGGTCGTGGGGTTGGTAGATAGTGCTACTGCAGGTGGCTCCGCGATTAATTACGAAACGGTTTATCAAGCATTGAATGACAAAAATGCCGATACACGGCCTAACTTCCTGGCGGTCAAAGTAGCTAGCCTAGATCAAGTCCAGACAGTTGCTGATCGGATTGATGCACTCCGTTCACAAAAACGCCGTGTTTTTGGTACCATTACTGTCGGTTCAATGTTGAAACGGATTAATAGCTACGTTAAGTTAGCTTCCAGTATTTTGGCAGGCGTTGCTGCAATTTCACTATTAGTCTCTGCATTGATGATTATCGTGACGATGTACATGTCGGTATCAGAGCGGACTAAGGAAATCGGCATTTTACGTGCCCTTGGGGAACGAAAGGTTGATATTCGCAGCCTATTTACTTCCGAATCTATCTTAATTGGTCTTTTTGCAGCAGTGCTCGCTCTCGTGATTACTTTGTTAGTAACGTGGGGAATTAATAGTGCCTTTTATGGATTGATTAAGTTCAATATCGTTCAACTAACGTTTGGAAACGTGATTTTCGCATTTCTTGCGGCGTTAATCATTTCTTTCCTCGCAGCACTATTGCCTGCTCGGCGAGCGGCCAAATTGAATCCAATTGAAGCGCTCGCTGCTGAATAAGAAAAAGCCTTGAATTAAAAAATTCAAGGCTTTTTAAATTGCGGATGATAGTAAATAATGGTAGAATTATTAGAATTAAATAAGATTTCTATCACAAATCACTTTTGGAAGCCGATGCTTCCGTGAAATATACAGGGGAGAGATGTGTATGAGTATTTGGAAGAGAATGACGATGAAGGAAGATCCGAGTACCTATGAAATTAAGGATGCTCACCTTGCCCGAACACTGCGGGTTCGCGATTTTCTAGGACTTGGAGTGGGAACAATTGTATCTGCTTCGATTTTTACACTACCAGGCGAAGTGGCGGCCCAACATGCAGGACCAGCGGTGATTATCTCATTTATTCTGGCTGCGGTGGTGGCTGGTTTGGTGGCCTTTGCATATGCTGAAATGTCAGCGGCCATGCCATTTGCTGGTTCCGCCTATTCATGGATTAACGTTATCTTTGGTGAATTTTTTGGTTGGATCGCCGGCTGGGCACTACTAGCTGAATACTTTATTGCGGTAGCATTCGTTGGTTCTGGACTTTCCGCCAACTTCCGGGCTCTGATTGCCCAATTTGGTGTGAAACTACCAAATAGCTTATCAAACACCTTTGGTAATAATGGCGGGATTGTCGACTTA
>CAMXWI010000031.1 GCA_947252915.1 uncultured Lactobacillus sp. | reverse complement strand
AGATCCTCGCAACCGTCTCGTGGGCTCGGAGATGTGTATAAGAGACAGGCAAAAACCGTTTGCTTGGCCGATCGCAACCAAACACGACATAGGTAAACGCTTAATGAAGTTGATTGCTGAGCAATTATCTTAAAAAGGAGGGGTGGCAGTGGCTGAACTAGCGCAAGTTATTGTGGATGTGCCAACATTGCAAACTAATCGGCCATATACTTATCAAGTGCCGTCAAAACTAGAACATCTGATTCAAGTCGGCATGCGGGTAATTGTGCCCTTTGGTAAGGGGAAGCGGTCTGTTCAAGGATTTGTAGTGGGACTTGATCAACCGGCTGATTTTCAAGGAACCCTCAAGCAAATAATAGCCTTAATGGATTTAGCTCCGGTGGTAAATGCTGAAATGATGCAATTAAGTCACTGGCTGGCAGACAAAACCTACTCGTTTTGGATTTCATGTTTATATACGATGCTTCCAAACATGCTCAAGGCTAAATCAAAGCGAATTGTTAAGATGGTCCAACCACTAGCCCCTGAGGATCAAGCAATTTTTGGTCAACAAGATGCACTCGATTACTCAGAGGTTCAAAATCAAACCTCAGTTGTTAGTCGGCTACTAACGCTCAAGCGCGCTGGTAAGGTTCAATTTGAATATCAGGTTCAGGACCGTGCCCGGGTAAAAACTGTGGCTCGGATTCAACCAGTATTGACGGCTGATGAATACAAGCAACTCCATTTACAAACCCGTGCCAACGCTACCGTTCAGCGAAAAATGCTGGACTATCTACAATCAATTGTTGGGCAACAAGTTTTAATGAGCCAAGCTCAAAAGGTTACGCAGCTGTCTGCGGCTAATTTTAAGCAAGCGGAAGATAAGGGCTGGATTTCTATGCAACAAATTGAACAATATCGCCAACCATTTGGTGCGGAGTTGACAGATCCTGCTGCTAAGGAACCACTTTCCTTAAACCCAGACCAACAACGTGCATTAGCATCAGTTAAACAATCAATTGACAATCACCAGCCCACGGTCTTCTTGTTACAAGGAGTTACTGGGAGCGGTAAAACCGAAGTTTATTTACAGGCGATGGCTCATGCTCTCCAACAAGGAAAAACCGCGTTATTAATGGTTCCGGAAATTTCGTTAACGCCTCAAATTGCGGAACGAGTTCGGGCTCGTTTTGGTTCCCAAGTTGCGGTTCTTCATTCTGGATTATCCGCTGGGGAACGCTATGATGAGTGGCGAAGAATTGAACGTGGTGAAGCTCAAATAGTTGTGGGTGCACGGTCGGCGGTCTTTGCACCGTTGAAAAATATTGGAATTATTATTATGGACGAGGAGCATGAGACTAGCTATAAACAAGACGATGCACCTCGCTATCATTCTCGCGAAGTTGCCAAGTGGCGTGCTAAATATCATCATGCGCCTTTGCTATTAGGTTCAGCAACACCAAGTTTGGAAAGTTATTCACGGGCACTGGCAGGTAATTACCAACTATTACAATTACCACACCGGGTCAACAAACGTCCATTACCACCAATTAAAGTTGTGGATATGCGTCCAGAGGTTCAGCGACGAGGGGAATCAAACTTTTCAACTGCACTTTTAACGGCTTTGCAAGAACGGCTTACCAAACATGAACAGAGTATTTTAATGCTGAATCGTCGCGGCTTTTCCTCTTTTATCATGTGCCGTGATTGCGGATTTGTGTTGAAATGTCCTAATTGTGATATTTCATTAACGATGCATTTAGATACTCATACGATGCGGTGCCACTATTGTGGTCATGAAGAACCCATCCCTCAACGATGTTCGCAGTGTCATGGTCGTCATATTCGATATTATGGAACTGGTACTGAAAAGGCCACCAGGGAACTACAGACCCTATTACCCACTGCCCGGATTCTGCGGATGGATGTAGATACAACCCGTCGTAAGGGAATGCATGAAAAATTATTGCAAAAGTTTGGTAGCGGTCAAGCAGATATCCTATTGGGGACCCAAATGATTGCTAAAGGACTAGATTTTCCGAACGTTACTTTAGTCGGAGTGTTGAATGCCGATACGGGCCTTGATTTGCCTGACTTTCGGGCGAGTGAACGCAGCTTTGATTTGTTGTCACAAGTTAGTGGTCGTGCGGGTCGGGCTGACAAAAAGGGTCAGGTAATTGTCCAAACTTTTAATCCAGATAATTATGTGATTCGCTTAGTCCAAGCGCATGACTATCGGAAATTTTTTAATACTGAGATGCAGATACGACAATTAGCGAGCTATCCCCCTTATTACTACACGATTCGTCTGATGGGGAGCCATGAAGATGAACAAGTGGCTGCCAAAATGATGTATGATATTAGGCAGGAATTAGGAAACCAGCTTGCGGGTGATACAATGATTTTAGGACCCACTCCGCGAGCAATTGCTCGTTTGAAAAAACGGTATTATTATCAGATTGTGATTAAATACCGTCAGGATCCTCAGCTTCATTCATTACTAACTAAAATTATGCAAGAAACGCAAAATAAATATCAACGTGGTGCGGAATTGGCAATTGATCCGGATCCGCAGTACTTCCTATAAAGAAGGGATTAATATGACATCAGTAGTTTTTATGGGGACTCCCCAGTTTGCTGTGCCCATTTTACAGGCACTAATCACAAGTCCAGATTATGATGTTCAGGCAGTATTAACACAGCCTGACCGGCCACGAGGCCGTAAACATGTGATGACGGCTTCACCGGTAAAGGAATTAGCAGTCAAAAACGGAATTGAGGTTTTACAGCCGGCCAAGTTAAGTGGTAGTCCAGAAATGGAACGAGTGATTGCTCTCCAACCGGATTTAATGATCACGGCAGCGTATGGACAGTTTTTACCGACTAAAATGTTGGAAGCAGCTAATATCGCGGCGATTAATGTACATGGTTCACTATTACCGAAGTACCGGGGTGGCGCTCCAATTCAGTATGCTGTAATGAATGGTGATACTGAAACGGGTGTGACGATTATGTACATGGTGAAAAAGATGGATGCAGGGGACATTATTGCCCAGCGATCCATTCCAATCACTAAGCAAGACGATACAGGTACGATGTTTGAAAAACTAAGTATTTTAGGACGAGACTTGTTAATGGAGACTCTGCCAGCATTAATCGAGGGGACTGCACCTTCAATTCCACAGGATGAAACTAAAGTCGTCTTTTCACCAAATATTGCTTCTGCTCAGGAGCGAATTGACTATACTCTGCCAGCTAACCGGATTGATGATTTAGTACGTGGCCTTCGTCCCCAACCATTGGGAAATATGATCATTGATGGAGTACGTACTAAAATAATTGACGTTACCCCATTACCAGAGTCAACGTCATTGGAACCTGGTAAGGTCGTGCGGGTAGCCAAACACGCGCTGGTAATTGCAGCTGGTGATGGGACAACCTATCAAATCAATCGGTTGAAACCAGCTGGTAAAGGCTTGATGGATATTACCGCATACCTAAATGGTCACCAAGATTTACAACCAGGAGTACAAGCAATTACTAATGAATAATTCAATTCAAAATAGCCCCCGTAATTTGGCTTTAGAAACGCTTGATAAGGTCTTTCAACGGGGGTCTTATTCTAATTTACAATTAAATGAAACACTAAAGCGCCATCGATTAAAAGAAGTGGATAAACGACTGGTGACGACGTTAGTTTATGGGGTATTACAACACAAAATAACCCTGGAATACTGGTTAACGCCACTGGTGAAGCGTGAGCCCGATAGTTGGGTTAAAACGCTATTGATGATGTCTTTTTATCAGTATCAATTTATGGATCGAATTCCAGAATGGGCTACGACAGATGAAGCTATTAAAATTGCTAAATGGCGGGGAAATCCGGGAATTAGAAAGTTTGTAACGGGCGTTTTACATGCTTTCCTTCGTCAGGGACCTGCTGATCCGCTAGAGATTGCGGATCCTATTCAACAATTATCGATTATTGGTAGCATTCCGGAATGGTTGGTACGTTGCCTGCTTCATCAGTATGGTCAAGAGCAGGTTGAAAAATTGGTTCACCAGATTAATGAACCTTCCCGTATCAGTTTACGAGTGAATACCGCCCGGACAACTATTCAAAAAGCAATTCAAACCTTAGCTAATGAGCAGATTGTTGTTCAACGGAGCAAGGTTGCGCAGGACGGCCTGGTAGTTCAAAGCGGCAATGTACTCACCAGTGCAGCGTTTGTTAACGGGATGGTTACCATTCAGGATGAAAGTGCCATGTTAGCAGTGGAAGCGCTCCAACTCCGGGGCGATGAACGTGTGCTGGACGCGTGTGCTGCACCAGGTGGCAAGACTGGACAAATTGCTGCTGCTTTAGATCCAACAACGGGTCAAGTTGATGCTCTGGATATTCATCAACATAAGGTTCGACTAATTCGTAAGAACATGGAACGGTTAGGGGTTGCTGACCGAGTTGTGGCACGGCAATTAGATGCTCGTCAGGTAGATGATTACTTTACAGATGAGTCTTTTGATAAAATCTTGGTTGATGCTCCATGTTCGGGGATCGGATTAATCCGACGTAAACCGGAAATCCGTTATGATAAAACTAGTTCCACTAGTAGCCGGCTTCATGAAATTCAAGGAGCAATTTTAAATGCGGTTGCCCCGAAAGTAAAAAAAGGCGGTATAATTGTTTACAGCACGTGTACGATTCTCCAAGAAGAGAATGAACACACGGTTCAAACGTTTTTGGCACACCACCCGAATTTTAGGTTGTTGAAAACGCAAACGGCACGTGCAATTAAGGCTGACCGTCAACAGAAGACACTCACGATTTTGCCGAGTGATTATGGTTCTGATGGTTTCTTTATCGGGACCCTTCAACGGATTAAATAAAGGAAAATTATTTAGATTATGAAAACTGCTTATCAAACTGACATTGGAAAACAGCGCTCACAGAATCAAGATCGTGTGCGAGTCTTTCACAATGGTAAGAATATGCTTGCCGTTGTTACAGACGGGATTGGTGGTAATCGGAGCGGTGATGTTGCCGCAACGATTGCTATTGATCAACTTGGCCGCCAATTCATGGCTGCCCAGCCGCAAAGTGTTTCAGAAGCCAAACGATGGTTTCAAGAACAAGTGCTGGCAGCAAATGCATTAATTTTAAAGAAATCACAAGAGAATCAATCGTATCAGGGAATGGGGACAACACTGGTTGCTGCGCTCTTTTTTAATGATCAACAAGTAGTGGTTGCTAACATTGGAGATAGTCGTGGATATATTTATCATGATGGTCTATTGACCCAGATCACGATTGATCACTCATTAGTAAATGAATTAGTAAAAAATGGTGACTTATCCGAGGATGCTGCGCGTGTTTCACCACAGAAAAATATTATTACCCGCGCAATTGGTATTTCCCAAGATGCCCAAATTGAAGTGAACAGTTTTCCGGTTAAACCCGGAGATCTGTTTTTGCTGTGTTCAGATGGTCTGTCGAAAATGGTTAACAACGAACAGATCAAGGCAGTGCTTAGTACTGATCAGTGGACACTGGGTGAAAAATGTCAACGCTTAGTTTCCTTAGCAAACCAAGCGGGTGGCCCGGATAATGTTACCGTGTTAATCAGCCAAAATAATTAAGCGAGGCATGAAGCTATATGAAACCCGGATATGTACTAGGCAATCGGTATAAAATTATCCGATCACTTGGTGAGGGCGGAATGGCCAATGTATATCTAGCACATGATTTAGTCTTAGATCGCGAAGTGTCCGTTAAGTTACTGCGTTTAGACCTGCGTGACGATCCGCAAACTAAGAAACGTTTTCAACGTGAAGCACTTGCCGCAACCCAACTGAATGATCCCAACATTGTTGGTGTTTATGATGTTGGCGAAAACCATGGCATGCAGTATATGGTTATGCAGTATGTGGAAGGCATGGATCTGAAAAAATACATTGCGCAAAATTATCCGATTCCGTTGCCCCAAGTGATCAATATCATGGAACAAGTATTGTCAGCTGTTGAATCAGCACATGAACATGGCATTATTCACCGTGATTTGAAACCGCAAAATATTTTAATTGATCAAAACAAAAACATTAAAATTACAGATTTTGGCATTGCTACAGCCAGTTTTGATAATTCATTGACCCAAACGAATACGTTAGTTGGTTCCGTTCATTATTTGTCACCAGAGCAAGCACGCGGTAGTGTAGCCACCAAACGTTCAGATATTTATTCGCTTGGCATAATTCTTTATGAGTTATTAACGGGGACAGTTCCTTTTGAAGGTGAGAATGCTGTCTCAATTGCATTAAAGCACTTTAAAGATCAAATTCCATCTGTTCGGGAGTTTAATCCCGCGATTCCTCAGGCAATGGAAAATGTAGTTTATAAAGCTACTGTTAAGGATCCACAAGAGCGTTATTCTAGTGCCAAGGAAATGGCTGCTGATTTACGGACTTCGCTCGATAAGCAGCGGAGTGGTGAACCACGATTTAGGGAAAATAGTCATTGTGATGATGAAACGAAGGTCTTGGACCTAAAATCAATTCAACATGCAAAAAAGCAAGCTGATCAAGATAATGGTCAAACAAAAGAAATCGGACAGACTAACCCTCAAAACAACCCTACGGCAAAGAAACCTATTAGTCATCGGCACTGGTGGGTTGGATTGGTAAGTGGCGCAGTAGTAATACTATTGTTTGCTGGTTGGTATTTTAATCGTTTGGTTACCGTTCCTAATATAGATGGGCAATCGGCATCCCAGGCTGAAAAAACGTTAGCTAAACGGCATTTGCGGATTGGCAACATTACTAGAACTACCAGTAAGGTTGTAGCAAAGGACCATGTGGTATCAATTGATAGTCCAGAACGGGTACGGTTTGGTCGTTCGGTGGATATTGTTTTGAGTAGCGGTGTAAACAGCTATAAGATGGCTGACTTTGTTGGTGATGATTATGATCACACGGCAGCTCAATTACGTGCGAAAGGATTCACCGTTAATAAAGAAATGGTGTATTCAAATGAAGTTGATGAGGGATCAATTATCAAACAAAACGTTAGTGCCGGAAGTGTCATTAAGCCACAGAATAAGGCTATTACTCTGACGGTGAGTCGTGGACAGCATAAGGTTAAAATTCCTAATTTTAAGAACAAAGATCTAAATGAAGTTCAAGATTTTGCTAACAAACATCACCTTCAAGTAACGGTGATTAAGAAGAATTCGAATAAAATTGCGGTTAATCACGTTATTAGTCAAACGCCAAAAGCAGGAACTAAACTAGCCGAGAATGATACTCTAGCCGTCCAGGTGGCTGACACAGGAGCCAATTTAAAGACAACTAATATTCAGATTAATATTCCGTTTGATGGAAATGGTGGCAAAAAGGAAAACCGGGTTCAGGTTTATATTTCGGATGCGTACCATAATCTCACAATGGAATATCAAGATATTACGATCAATCAAGAAACCACAATCAACGTTCCGTTTACACTACGGAATCACCAAATGGGTGCCTACAAGGTTATCCGAAATGGTCGAACAATTATGAGTGCAACCAACATCACAGGTTAATGGAGGTGCTTTTTGAAGGAAGGAATTATTCAACAATCATTGAGCGGGTTCTACGATATAATTGCTGACAGTGAGATTTATCGCACGCGGGGCCGCGGGAATTTTCGCAAACGGGGGATTAAACCACTGGTGGGTGATCATGTTCAGTTTGCCGATGGTTATCTCTTAGCAATTGAGCCGCGCACCAATCAGTTGGTACGTCCAATGGTTGCCAATGTTGATACGGCTATTGTGGTTACTGCAGCTAGTAATCCGCAGTTTTCAAGCAACTTATTAGATCGCCAGTTAATTGCTCTAGAAGCGCAGTCTATCACACCAATTATTTTCTTTTCAAAAGTGGACCTGTTGTCTGCAGAGGAAGACCAGAAACTGCAAACTTTTGTAGATGGTTATCGCCAGATTGGCTATTCGGTTTACTATTCTAAAGAACCATATTGTCAGACAAATTTAGATCAATTGCAGCAACAGATTAACGGGCAAATTGTTACGATGATGGGACAAACAGGTGCCGGTAAATCAACTTTATTAAACCATTTAGCACCTAACCTTGACCTGCCAACCGGTGAAGTTTCAAAAGCTTTGAAGCGAGGACGGCAC
>CAMXWI010000030.1 GCA_947252915.1 uncultured Lactobacillus sp. | reverse complement strand
GGCAGCGTCAGATGTGTATAAGAGACAGCGCTAGACCGTGTTTCCACCCCAATTCATAACCAGCTTACACTGGTTACCTCAACAAGTTCATTTGAAATCAAAAGCCCTCTTACTACTCAACGTAGTAAGAGGGCTTTGCAGCGGTTCCACCTCATTATTGTTAAATTCTCACGAATCTAACCTCAGCAAGTTCAAATAAACTCCGCGCTGTAACGGGCTTCCCCGGACCATTTTTTTGTCAATAGTCAACTCACAGTTGTGATTCAAGCACCAGTTCATGTCCCATCTCAGCCACTGAAACTTTCTGTAAAGAACCAATCACTCTACTAGTCTGCTCTTCGTCTTTAATTTGTTATAAGTATAATAACCACGTTTTATTCGAATGTCAACATTAATATTAAAAAATTCTCATAATAGTTTATGAACGCTGCTTAGCCAAGGCTCGTACATAAAGTGCATGAATTGGCCAATACAATAGAACAAAATAAACTAAGTTTAATGCTAACGTTGGTGCTAAGGTATCCAGCAGAAAACTGCCCATGTTGACATGGATTACTCCAATTAGCAAAAATGCCCAATAATTTAAGAGTTGAAATACACAAACGTCAATAAAGAAAATCAACAAGGTGTTAAAAAAGTTTTCGTTAAAAAATGTTGCCAACAACTTCGTTAACCACACAATCAGTGGGTACAAGACAATAAATAATCCAAAGATCCCCGAATAGAATAAGTCGGTCAACACACCAACTGCAATCGCAAATCCATACAATGGAATCTTGATATTACTTTCAAAAAAGTAAGCTAACACCAACCACAGCAACACTAATTGACTGACCATTGAATATGGATAGCTGAAGAACTGATTGGCAAAAACCTTACTAAACGAACCATCCAGAAAAAATGTGATAAACAAGCCAATCGGAAATAGAAATCTTAAGCGAGATAACCGGTACATTTGATCCCTCCTATGAATCTAATTCAGCCACAGTCACGATATTAACATCGTTAAAGTTGGCTGCTGGCTTGATATAAATTTTTTGGGCAAGACCATAATCGTCTTTACCAACCTTAGATACTCGACCGACATACAGTCCCTTTGGAGTAATACCTCCCATGCCACTAGTCGTAACTTTGGTTCCCTTCTTGATCTTTGCTTTTGAGGTTACCTGCCCCATAATCAAGCTATTACTTTCAGAATCATAATCAGTAATGATTCCGTTCACGGTTTTACCACCTTCACCGTCAATTTGGATGGCAAAACGATTGGCGGATTCACTAGTATTACTTAATAATTCCACCTTACTATTGGTTTTATTAACTTCCGTAATTCGACCAATTAAACCACCAGATGACATTACAGGCATATTCTTCTTAATGCCACTTGTCTGGCCCTTATTAATAACCAGCTGCTTTTGCCAAGATGAAGGGGTTCGCGACATCACAGCAGCACTAATGGTAGTATAGTCAGTCATCGACTTGTTAACTTTAAGTTCCTTCTTTAACTCTCGGTTTTCCTTGGCTAAGGTTTGATCACGAACCTTAGCCTGAGCTAAGTCAGATACTTGTTCTTTTAATTTTTCATTCTCGGAATAAGTATTCAACAGTTCAGTAAATGACTGAACGCCATTTTGAGCTGCGTTGACGGGATAAGCTATTACCCCATCAACCATACCGACAATGTCATTGCCAAATTGCTGAATCAGTGGTGGCGTCTGTCGCCGATTTCGTAAAGCGACTGATCCACCCATTAAACCGAATGCAAGAACCAGCACGATCACAATAAATACTAATCGCCGGTTTGAAAAAAACTTGCGCATTCTGAAATCCTCCTCCCAATTGAGAAAAGTGAAGCGGAGCTTGGCAAAACACATCGTTTTGCGACTCGCCCCGCCCATCTGGATAATTAATTCTCAATTGGTTTATTTGAATTACTTTTTCTTCTTCATTACATCAATGCTCTTGAGGGATTCTCCCGTTCCAATTGCAACACAATCCAGCGGATCATTCGCAATAAAGACCGGTACCTTCGTAGCATCAGCAATTACATCTGGCAAATGCTTCAAAAGTGAACCACCACCAGTTAACACAATCCCGTGGTCAATAACATCCGCTGCAATTTCCGGTGATGTCTCTTCAAGGGTCGACTTGATTGCTTCAATAATTTCCGCCACGACATCCTGTAGTGCGCCAGATAATTCTTCTGCGGTCACTTCCATTGTCTTTGGCAATCCAGTGACGAGATCGCGGCCACGAACTTCTGAGCTTTCCATATCTTTAGCAGCTTCAAGCGAAGCTGAACCAATATCCCACTTGAGCTTTTCAGCCGTTCGTTCACCAATCAAAAGGTTCTTATTTTGCCGGATAAATTGAATAATGGCATCATTCATCTTGTCACCAGCCATCCGGATAGAACGACTAGAAACAATTCCACCAAGTGAAATGGTAGCAACATCAGTGGTTCCACCACCAATATCAACAACCATGCTCCCGGTTGGATCCATGACTGGCAAACCAGCACCAATCGCAGCTGCAAATGGTTCTTCAATAACGTAAGCATCCCGGGCCCCCGCAACACGGGTAGCATCAATTACTGCTCGTTTTTCAACTTCAGTAATTCCACTTGGCACACAAACCATCACGTATGGCTTCCCAGCATTACCACCAAGCGCCTTATCCATGTAGTACTTCATCATGGCAACCGTCGTATCATAATCAGCGATCACACCGTCCTTCATTGGCCGAATCGCAACAATACTAGCCGGCGTCCGTCCAATCATATCCCGGGCGGCTTCACCTACCGAAATCACTTCGCCAGACTTTTTATTTCGTGCAACCACAGACGGCTCACGTAAAACGATTCCCTTACCTTCAATGTAAACAATTGTATTGGCAGTTCCTAAATCAATACCAATATTTTTGGTTCCAATTCCTAATGGCAATCTATGTCGTCCCTTCATTTTGGTTTCAAGTATCTTTTTATTATAGAACAGCAGTATTATACCATAGCCGTTCTACAGATTAACAGTCACAATATACTACACTCAGCATAAAAAAACCAATTTTTTCCTGACATTTAAAAATAATTAAAGATCCGCCGCGCACTCCCGCCAACTATAGTATTTATTATGACCAATAATTAGAAAATCAATTAGCTGAATTCCAATGAGGTTTCCAGCTCGTTCAAGGCGTTGACACATCATTAAATCATTATCTGACGGTTCGCTGTAGCCAGTTGGGTGATTATGCACAATAATCACTCCCGCTGCGCAATTTTTGAGTGCGTAGCGAAAAATCTGATCTGGATACAAACTGCACTGGCTCCGCCCACCAATGAATAACTGCTGACGGGCAATAATTTCATTATGAACATCCGTACATAGAACCACAACGCTCTCCTGTTGGTCACCGGCATACTCGTTCATAAAGTTCTTTCCCACTAGCGCACTGGAATATGCGTGACCATAAAGGTTCCGCGGACTCTTGACAATGAGTGCACCAAGTTGCACCGCCAACAAAAATTTCTCCACTTCTGCTGGACTAGTTCCCTTTAAATACCGGAGCTCGTTTTTAGTTAAATGATGAAAATCTGCCGGTGTTGGTGACTTAAGCAGTAGCGCTTCCGCTACTTGCGGCTGATCAGCAAAATACTTCCGAACTAATTGGTGGTAATTACTACTTGTATTATCTAAAATCATCTAATCTCTCCCTTCACTTTTTATAGACGGAAGAAATCAGTCAAATTATTTTTAATCCAACATTAAATGTCGGACATCAGAAATAAAGTATAAGGATCCAGTAACTAAAATGACGTCATCCGTAGAAACCTGCGTAGCAAGTTTAGCAAATGCTCGCTGCCAATCTGGAACCATTTGAATGGGATGGTGGCTTGGGATCATTTTTACCACCGCACCTAGGTCAGCACTCTTACGACCAGCATATGGACCGTCAAAAGTCGTTACCATAATATGAACGTTGCTCAGGCTAGCTAATTCACCGAGCATCAATTCATACTGTTTATCAGCTAAAATCGCCACTAATACATAAACTTCATGCCCTTTAACATCGCCACGAATGGTTTCAGTTAGTGCTTGCATTCCCGGAAGATTGTGTGCCCCGTCTAGAATTATCATTGGTTCTTGATTAACCAGCTCCATTCTACCAGGCCACTTAGTATTCTGGAGAGCTTGTTTAACTGCACGCCGATCTAACTTCAAGCCACCAGCTTGCATAAAGAGTTGGACGATCGTCACTGCAATCCCACAATTAGCAAGCTGATAATCACCAGCCAACGATAAACGATACCGCTCATTATGCAATTGGAGTCCTGAATAACTCAACTCTGGATAAATTGTTTGATGACCAACCAGTGTTGTTCGAAAATCGCGACCAAACTGATAGACAGTACAATTATGTTTCTTTGCCACTTGTTCAATCACGCGTTGTGCATCCTTCGGTAGATTACCAATGACCATTGGTGCCCCATTTTTGATAATCCCCGCCTTTTGTCGCGCGATATCCGCAATGGTGGAGCCCAAGTATTTCATATGATCATAGCCAACGGTCACTACTGCTGTCACGATCGGATCTTCAATTATATTCGTTGAATCATATAATCCCCCAATGCCGACTTCTAAAATTACTACATCTAGGTCATGATCCGCAAAATAGCAAAACATGATTGCGGTATCAATTTCAAACTCTGTTGGTCCGCCCTCTGGCAGTTCTTTATCAAGGGCTTCAACAACTGGTACCACTTGTTGAACATAGTGCAGCAGGTCCTGATCTGCAATCGGTTCTCCATTAATTGCAATCCGTTCATTAAATCGGGTAATGAACGGAGAAGTAAATGATCCGACCGTTAAACCTTGTTCCATCAAAATTTGCCTGGTCATTGCCACTACAGACCCTTTACCGTTAGTTCCGGTAACGTGAATATATCTTTGGCCACGCTGTGGATTGCCCAATCGTTGCAAAAATAAGCGCATCCGAGCCAGGGTTGGCTTTTTCTTAAAACGCGGCCGCTGATGAATAAAATTTAACGCATCCTCATAAGTTTGAATTACCATTTAATTCTCCTTTTAATAAAAAGAGGCGTGACCGAAGCCATATCTGACTTCGTATTCACGCCCCGCTAGTCTGCTATGCATTTTCGAGCGATGCTAATCGCTCCTTGGCAGCATTTAATTTTTGCTGCCACTCAGCAGCTTTCTTACGTTCATCGTTTACAACCTTTTCTGGTGCGTTTTGAACAAACTTTTCGTTACCTAACTTCTTAGCAGAACGTTCTACTTCCTTTTGCAATTTTGCAATTTCATCTTGAACCTTCGCCTTCTCTTCGTTAAGGTCCACTAATTCTGCCATTGGAATATAAACCGTTGCTCCTGCTAAGATACCGCTCATTGCCAACTTCGGTACTTCAACTTCTGTTCCAATCGTCAATTCTGCTGGATGACAGAACCGTTGAATATAATCCTGATTATCGCGGAAAATGTTCCCTAATGCTTCAGTATCGACCTTGATTAGCATGTTAACTGGTTTAGATAATGGTGCACCCGCATCATTTCTAATCGTCCGCACTGCCTTAATCAGATTAATAAGGTCACTCATTTGTTCAACGGCATTGGCATCTGCTAATTCAGCATGTGCAACTGGGTAATCACTGACCATAATTGATTCACCATCATGTGGCATTGATAACCATAGTTTTTCCGTCACAAATGGCATAATTGGGTGAATCAATTTCAGCGTTTGATCCAGAACGTAAGCTAAAATATTCTTGGTATCTTCCTTTTCAGTTGGCGTTCCATTAGTCAACTTTTCCTTGGACATTTCGATATACCAATCACAGAAATCATTCCAAATAAAGTTATAAAGGGCTCGGCCAGCCTCACCAAATTCAAATTTCTCAAATTGAGCATTCACTTGCTTAACCGTTGCATTCAATTTAGCTAAAATCCACCGGTCTGCCAAGTCCCACTTACTCTTATCAGGTAACTGTGGTGCATGCTCCATCCCATCTAAATTCATGATAACGTAACGACTGGCATTCCAAATCTTGTTAATGAAGTTCCATGCCGCATCCATCTTCTTATATGAGAAGCGAATATCCTGACCAGGAGTCGAACCAGTTACTAAGAACCAACGTAAAGCATCTACACCGTATTTAGCAATGACATCCATTGGATCAATTCCATTTCCCAATGACTTGCTCATCTTACGACCTTGTTCGTCACGAATTAACCCGTGGAGGAGAACATTCTTAAACGGCGCCTTGCCGGTAAACTCAAGCGATTGGAAAATCATCCGGGAAACCCAGAAGAAAATAATATCATACCCGGTAACTAGCGTACTGGTTGGGAAGTAACGCTTGTAATCTGGGGCATCCGTATCTGGCCACCCCATTGTTGAAAATGGCCACAATGCACTCGAGAACCAAGTATCTAAGACGTCGTGATCTTGTTCCCAATTTTCTGCATCCTTTGGGGCTTCCATCCCCACGTACATTTCACCAGTTTGCTTGTTATACCAAGCTGGAATTCGGTGTCCCCACCATAATTGACGTGAGATAACCCAATCATGAATATTTTCCATCCACTGCGTAAAGGTATTTTCAAACCGTCCTGGAATGAAGTTGACCCGATCTGATGTCTTTTGATTCTTTAATGCAGCCTCAGCTAATGGTTTCATCTTAACAAACCATTGCGTTGACAACCGTGCTTCAACTTGCACCCCAGTCCGTTCGGAATGCCCAACTGAGTGAACAATTGGATCAATCTTAAGCATGTATCCTTGGTCTTGTAAATCCTTTACCATGGCCTTCCGTGCTTCAAAGCGATCCATGCCTTCATACTTACCCGCATTTTCGTTCATGGAAGCGTCTTCGTTCATGGTATTTAATTCTGGAAGATTGTGCCGCTTACCGACCTTAAAGTCGTTTGGATCATGCGCTGGAGTAATCTTAACCATCCCAGTTCCAAAATCAGGAGTGACATAATCATCGGCAATAATTTCAATTTCCCGATCAACTAGTGGAACCCGAACATGCTTGCCGACTAATTCCTTATACCGATCATCATGAGGGTTAACTGCAACTGCTTCATCCCCAAACATTGTTTCTGGACGGGTAGTTGCAATTTCAATGTAGTCCTTACCGTTAAATGTTGTGCCATCAGTAAATGGATATTTAACGTGGTAAAAGGCACCCTTATCATCCTTATGAATAACTTCAATATCAGACAAGGCCGTTCGTGCTTGCGGATCCCAGTTAATAATGTAGGTTCCCCGATAAATAAGTCCCTTGTTGTATAAATCAACAAAGACTTTCCGTACGGCTTTGTTTAGCCCTTCATCAAGGGTAAATCGTTCACGATCATAATCAACCGAGATTCCCATCTTAGCCCATTGTTTATGGATAATATCTGCATATTCGTCTTTCCAATCCCAAACTTGTTGGACAAACTTTTCCCGTCCTAAGTCATAACGCGAAATGCCCTGCTTACGCAACCGGGCTTCAACCTTGGCTTGAGTAGCAATTCCTGCGTGGTCCATTCCAGGGAGCCAAAGAACATCATAGCCCTGCATTCGCTTTTGACGAATAATCATGTCTTGCAGGGTTGTATCCCAAGCATGGCCTAGGTGCAACTTACCTGTAACATTCGGTGGCGGAATAACAATTGAATACTGGTGTGCCTTTTTATCACCACTCGGTTTAAAGAATCCATGGTCTTGCCACCAAGCATAGCGACCCTTTTCAACGGCAGTCGGATCGTACTTGGTTGACATTTCTTTTGATTGGTCTGTCATAATTAAAAACTTCCTTTCATGGTGGTAAACAAAAAGCCCGCCCTTACAATAGGACGAG
The DNA here is from genome assembly GCA_947252915.1 of uncultured Lactobacillus sp. Classification (GTDB taxonomy): domain Bacteria; phylum Bacillota; class Bacilli; order Lactobacillales; family Lactobacillaceae; genus Limosilactobacillus. The sequence goes on along the minus strand of CAMXWI010000030.1, from coordinate 297 downwards.
CTTACTCGCGGTACCACCTAAATTAAGTATGCAGCAACGCATACTCCACTTTACCATTTAGTAACGGTAAATGAACCGGATATGCCTACTAATAGCTTCAGCATATCAGCTCCCGAACTACCTTCATAAAGTTTAACTAATCCCCTCACACCATCAGGATTTCGCTTGTCTAAGTACCGCTTTACTACTCTTTCGGTCAATGCTTATTAAAGTGTATCTTAGCTAAATAATCAATTTCCGTCAAGTATTAATTTCTGTCTCTTATACACATCTCCGAGCCCACGAGACGGTTGCGAG
>CAMXWI010000029.1 GCA_947252915.1 uncultured Lactobacillus sp. | reverse complement strand
CGCTCTTCTCACGGTCTTTGCCAAAAGTTTAAGAATTGTCACGAATTGTGTAGAGGGATGGGGTGACTCGATCAAGTAAGTGGGTCGGCTGATGAACCGCTGTAATCACCAGTGCGTGCATTGCCCGTGAAGCAATCGTGTAGAGCAACTGCCGCTCATCGTCCGAAGAATACTTGTGATCGTTAGCGTTCCAAACAACAACCGCGTCAAATTCCAACCCTTTCGCCAAGTAAGATGGGACAACAATGATGCCATCCACCAGACGTTGGTTCTCTGTCCGGATCAGAGTATTGTCAATTCCCTGCTTCTTTAAAGCGGTCGCAATTTGTTCACTGTCTGATAAGGTTTTCCCAATGACCGCAATTTTATCGTGTTCTTTTTGGTACTGTTGCAAGCTTGTAATCACGTCCTGTACGGCTGCCGTTTCATCCTTACTAATGATCACTTCCGGTAATTCACCAGGCCGTTCAAACGCTTCAATGGCTTCCCCATCTAATAATATTTCCCGGGTAAAGTCGGTAATTTGTTTCGTTGAGCGGTAAGACTTCGTCAATTGAACAACCTTTGTCTTTTCTGGATCAAACATCGTTCCCAATTCCTTCAACAAAGTCTTACTATTTTCATGGGTAAAGATAGCCTGATTCAAATCCCCCAGCAACGTAAATTTGGCACGCGGGAAACAGAACTTCAGGTATGCCAATTGAAAAGCATCATAGTCTTGAACTTCATCAACAAAAACGTAGCGAATTTCCCGTTCCCCGCGCTTACCAGTCAGCAAGTCATACAAGTATAGGTAGACGGAAATGCCATTTGCGCTAATCCGACGGTTCTTTAATGCTGCTACTTGTTGGTCCACGTAACGTGTCCATTCATCCGGAGTAATCCTATATTTAGCAAGGTTAATGATCTTCGGTGTTACCCGTAGAAGGTGGACATACTGAGCATTAATATTTAACCACCGATTATGATCAATGGCTCGCTTAATCGGCTTAAAGGCATTGATAACAATCATTCGGGATAAGAAGCGATATTCCTCGTTATCATTAGCGAACGCCTTGGGGTGTTGTGCATATAAAGCATTCAGCTCTTCCTTGCTCATGCTTTGAATTTGTTCTTCAACCCATTTAGCACGCATTTCAGAACTAATCCGACGGTTGAGGTACTTGGTCAATTCTTCCTTAGTTCCATCTAACCGATTGCCAAGTTTGTAAGTACGATTAAAGGAGTAATAGATTTCCTTAATCTTTTCTTTTGGCACAAATACCTGCTTGCCAAACATCAGATTACGAAAACGTAAGTGCTGATCAGTACCTAAGCGTTTGGCATAATTGGTGACAGCGTGGAAATAATCTAAACTGCTAAGCAAACGGACTGCCCGATCGTTTAAATCTTGATCACTCTGTTCAAACCGTTCCTTCAGAGTCGCCACCTTTAAGCGTGGCACTCGCCGGTTCACGTATTGGTAGTAGGTTAACTGAACCATGTTTTGTTCACCCAGTTCGGGCAACACTTGGTCAATGTAGTCATTAAAAAGCTGGTTAGGACTAAATAGCACCACCTGTGATGCTGATAAGTTGCCCCGGTAACGGTACAAAAGCCATGCCACCCGCTGTAATACGGCCGCTGTCTTACCAGAACCTGCAGCCCCTTGAACAAAGAGCAAGTCATCCTTGGTGTTTCTGATAATCGCGTTTTGGGCCTTTTGGATCGTCGATACAATACTCTTCATCTTGGTACTGGAGTGGTTGCTTAATGCTGAGAGCAGCATTTGATCAGTCACCGCTTCGTCCGTATCGTATAAGGTCACAATGGTGCCATCTTCAATTTGAAACTGCCGCTTAAGTTGGACATTGACCGTTTCTTGACCATCCGGCGTATCGTAGGACACATCACCAAGTTCACCATCATAGTAGATTGAAGAGATCGGCGCCCGCCAATCATATACCAAAAAGTGGTCTGGTTGGTCAGAGAATGAGGCTAAACCAATGTAAATTGTTTCTGGCTGACCACCCTTTTTTTTTTGAAAATCAATTCGTGCAAAGTACGGTTTGGCTTCCAAACGTTGAAGTGTCGACAAATGGTCTGCGGCGTGCTGCCAGCTGTTCTCCCGTTCATCCAACATTTGTTGCTGTGCTCGCACGGACATTGCGGTATCCATCATGCCCGAATAAGTCGTCGTATTCATGTGGATTGTGTCAAACTGCTTGCTCAGGTTATTAATATCCTTTTTAGCGGTTGAAATGTTTTTCGCAGCCTTTTGCTCAGCTTTTTTAATCTCTTCCACCACGTGGTCGAGATGGGCCTGTTCTTTTTCAATAATTTGTTCTGCCACAATCCATGCTCCCTTACGTATTTTTAATTTATCTATTATATCATTTTGTCAACAACGACAGACTGAAAAGCGTAAAAAAGTTATAAAGCTCGCCATCTTTTGACCTTTCTTGACAAAAGAAAGGTACAATTGAATTAGTATTACCGTTTAAAGGAGGCCGCCCAGATGGAACAATTAATCTATGGCTTAACGCACATTCCAGAAGTAATCATCCCAATTTTTAACGCGACTGGTGCGTGGGGCTACCTCATTTTGTTTCTAATCACCTTTATGGAAACTGGTCTGGTCATCTTTCCATGGCTTCCCGGTGAATCATTGATTTTCGTTGCCTCCTCACTGGCGGCCCTTAATACCAATTCCATCAAAATCAGCGTCCTGATTGCCGGCTTCTTTACGGCAGCCTTTATCGGTGACATCGTGAATTATACGATTGGCACACGGCTCATCAAGTGGCCCTGGCTACGTAAAAAGGTCATGGGACCTAACTGGCAAATGGCTCACGATTTCTTTGAACGCCATGGCATCGTGGCGGTAATTTTCGGTCGTTTTGTTCCGCTTATTCGGACCTTTGTCCCGCTCATTTCTGGCTCCGCTGGTTTTAAATTCTCCCGTTTCGTGGTGGGTAATTTTCTCGGCACCCTCCTCTGGGTTTTGCTGGCAGCCCTCGCTGGCTATTACCTTGGCACCATTCCGTTCGTTAAGGAGCACTTCTCAATGCTGCTCTTACTGCTCATTATCATTCTAATGTTACCAGCATTGATCTTAACCATTAACCGACTCCTGCGCCGACGGGTAATTAAAAAGCGGAATATGATCAAATAACTCCCCTGTAGTATGTTAAAATATTAATAATACTACGGTTGCAAAAGGAGGAGCACGATGGCAAATACCGTTTATTTTATTCGCCATGGCGAAACGTTTTTCAATAAGTATCACCGAATGCAAGGTTGGTCTGATACCCCGTTGACTAAAAAAGGATGGACCGACGCAGCTCAAGCAGGTCGTGCTCTTGCGGATTTAGATTTTGACTATCTCTTTAGCAGTGACCTCAAACGAACTGTGGATACCGCCAACATCATTCTCAAAAATCATCCGACGAAAAAAATTCAAGCACCGATTCAAGAGCCAGCCTTTCGTGAAGAGTTTTTTGGCTACTTTGAGGGCGCCGATGATGACCAAAGTGCGATCATGGTTGGTGCTCCTGAGAAGTTTATCAACTTTCGCGAAATCATTGCCAAGTATGGATTAACCAAGATGCAAAACATGATTGCCGAAAGTGATCCTTTCCATGATGCGGAAAATCACCAGCAGTTTTGGGCGCGCGTTGATAAAGGATTCGACCGCCTGCGTGCCCTTCCAGATGGCAGTGTAAGCGTGGTTGTTTCCCATGGTATGACTATTTCAGCAATCGTTGACCGGTTTGGTGACGGCGATTACTCTGAAGGACCGCTGAATGGTTCGATTACCAAACTAACTTTAACTAACGACTCAACCACCGTTGACTTTTATAATCAATTACAAATTCCAGATAAGTAAGGGGGGACTATACACATCAATGGATACCACCATACAAGCTGACGAAAAAGTGATCGTGACTGGTTTAAATACTGGTCAAGAAGACTATGACTATTCCATGACGGAATTGAAAGAACTTGCTCAAGCTAATCAAATGGATGTTGTCGACCGAATCGACCAAGTGCTCGATCGGCCAAATGCCGCCACCTACTTTGGTTCCGGTAAAATTGACGAAATTAAAAACATTGCGGCAGCTGAAGAAGCCACCACGGTGATTACCAATGACGAACTTTCACCAAGTCAACTCAGCAATCTCAATGATGAAGTGGGCGTCCGGGTCATTGACCGAACGGCACTGATCTTGGAAATTTTTGCCAAGCGGGCCCAAACTAAAGAGGCCAAGATTCAGGTCCAAATTGCACAATTGGAATACCAACTTCCCCGTCTGCACACGGCAGCAAACCAGCGTTTAGACCAGCAAACCGGTGGTGGTGCCGGCTTTGCCAACCGTGGTGCCGGAGAAACGCAAATTGAAATGGACCGGCGGGTCATTCAAAAACACATTAGCCACCTCCGCCACGAGTTAAAAGAAATTAATAAATCCGAAGCCACAAAGCGCGCTTTACGCGACAAGAGCGCCATCCCAACCGCCGCCCTCGTCGGCTACACTAACGCTGGAAAATCCACGTTGATGAATAAGATGATTGAACGGTACGGTATTTCCCGGGAAAAGGAAGTTTTCGAAAAGGATATGCTCTTTGCCACGCTGGATACCAGTGTGCGCCAGTTAACGCTTCCCGATCAAAAACGGTTCATCCTTAGCGATACGGTTGGCTTCGTTTCCAAATTACCGACCCATTTACCCGAAGCCTTCAAATCAACTTTGACTGAAGCTGCCAAGGCAGACCTGCTAATCCAAATTATTGATTATTCCGATCCTCACCGAGACGAAATGATTAAAACGACGGAAAAAACGCTTCACCAAATTGGCATTGATAATATCCCAATGATTTACGTCTTTAATAAAGCTGATAAAACCGATTTTGAATATCCAACGATGGAGGGTGATGACCACCTTGTCATCTCGGCAAAGGATGAAAAATCACTGGACCTCTTCATTAAGACAATCAAGGATCACCTCTTCGATGACTACGTAGATGCCAAATTACTGATTCCATTCACGGACGGGCATGTCGTTTCCTACCTTAATGAACACGCCAATATTACTGATACCGATTATCAAAATGATGGGACATTACTGCAGGTTGAAATTAGTCCACGGGACTTGCAACGTTTTAGTCAGTATGTCGTAGAATAAAAGTAAGGGAGGCTGTGACACAAACCCGATTACTTTAATAAAAAGCGAACAGCGCAGTACACAAATGGCCTCCAGTGCTCGGCAAAGCCGAACTCTGGAGGCCTATTTGTGCTTGCGGGGGCGTGAAAACGAAGTCATAAATGACTTCTGTCACGCTCCCCCTTATTGTACTTAAGGATCTTTATTAACGAACTGCGTTCCGGGTCTTGCCACCATTAACAATCGTGACTGTATCATTCAACGCAATTTCAACCATGTTGCGAACGGACGTCTTAGTAAAGAAGGCCACGTGTGGTGTAACCACTACGTTTGGCATTGCTGCCAACGTCTTGTAGTCTTCTGGTACTTGGTCTGCGCTAACCTTCTTACCGAAGTAGGTGGTTTCATCAGCCAACGTATCCAAGCCGGCACCAGCAATTTCGCCATCTTGTAAGGCCTTGATTAATGCCTGAGTATCAACCAAGCCACCCCGCGCCATGTTAATCAAGTACGCCGTCTTCTTCATCTTATTCAATGAATCAGCGTTGATAATGTTCTTGGTACTTGGGAACAATGGCGTGTGCAGACTGATAATGTCTGATTCACGAAGTACCGTGTCTAAGTCAGTGTAATCTACAAAGGCTTCTTGTTCTGGATCGTAGAATGGGTCATAAGCAATTACCTTGGCACCTAAGGCCTTATAAATTTGGGCAGTTGCGCCTCCAATATGACCTAAACCAATAATTCCCACCGTCAAGTTGAAGATTTCATTGGAAACGAGGTCGGGAGCCCAACTGAAGTCATGGTCATCCGTCATCCGTTGGTTAAACAAACCAATCTTCCGGTTTAAGTACATTGCTTGGGTCACACCCATTTCGGCAATCGCCCGTGGTGAATAAATTGATACCCGGGTAATGGTGATGCCGTTGGCGTTGGCGGCATCTAAGTCCACCATGTCATAACCAGCAGTCCGCAAACCAACCTGCTTAATGCCAAAGCTGGCCAGTTTCTTGTAGACATCGCTGCTACCTAGTGATTGGGTTTGCTGAGTTACTACCCCATCAAAGCCCTGCGCCATGTCTACCGTATCATCGTTGAGCAGGTCTGCCACCATCTTAACGGTGTGGTCAGTCTTCTTTTCCCATGCTTCAACATATGATTTTTCAATTGGCTTCGTGCCATACATAATGATTTTCATGAATGTTTCCCCTTTCAGAAAAATACAAACTCTACAGTGTCTAGTATACCACGATTTCGAAAACAAAAAAGTGAACCAGTTACGAGAAACCAGTTCACTTAACGAAGTTTTAAGCAAAGAATGATTGGGCAAAATCTTGATAATATTGAATTGCATTATAATACGCTGCTAAATTAACGTATTCATTCGGCATGTGCGACATATTACTGCCGGGTCCAATGATGATACTGGTGAAATCCTTCTTGGCCTGCGTAAATTCTTGTCCATCATTGGCCCCCGTACTTGCGATTGGCTGTGGGGTAATTCCCAATGACTTTTTAGCCACCGCCTGAGCTAGCTTAATTAATGGTGACTCAGGATCACCACCCATTGGTTCTTCCGGGAAAGTGTACTTAATCTTCAGATCAAAGCCCGGCTGCTGGTTAAGCTGGTCGATAATCTTTTCTAATTCATCATAAACAATTTGGTTTGGGTATTCCGGAATTGTCCGCACGTTGCCACCAAGCGTAGCTGCTGACGGCACACTATTAATTTGTTCACCACCATTGATCAAAGAGATCACGTGCGTTAACTTACCTAACGCTGGATCTGAATGATCGAACTCGGCCAACGCTGCCTTCGCCTGTTGGACAAATTCAAGCAAATTATCAATGGCGTTAATCCCCATTTCTGGCCGGGAACTGTGCGCAGCCTTACCAACGGAGGTTACATGGTAATCAATAACCCCCTTGCAAGCGTAGGTAATGGCTTGTAAATCATCCTGGGGCTCCGCAATTACCAAGCCATCCAGATCATCCGCATATCCCAACTTAGTTAACTGAGCAGCACCATAGTTCCCCGTTTCTTCACCAACCGTTGCGAGCAGCTTAATGGTTCCAGCAGGTTGTTGACCCTTTTCTAACATTTCGAGCAGGGCAACCACCAGTGCAGCTAACCCGCTCTTCATATCACAAGCGCCCCGGCCATACAGCTTATCATCTTTAACCACCGGTTCAAAAGGATCCGTATCCCACGCCGCTAAGTCACCTGGTGCGACCACATCCATGTGTCCTGAATAGCCAAGCACTTTGCCACCATTACCAATGGTAACGACCAGATTATCACGACCAGGAGCATAATTAACTTTTTCAATCTTAACCCCCGCGCCCACGTACGGTTGGAAAAGACTGGCAATATAGTTAGCCAGTTCGGCTTCATTTTCGTTCACCGTTTGAATACTAATAATCTTCTTTAAAACCGTTAATTGTTCTTCCTTCGTCATGATTAATCCCTCTTTACTTATTATTCGCTACTTGAATATCTTGCGCTTGCTTGTAAAGTTTGTCCAATGTACCATTCTTCTTGTCCTTGCTGATGGTAGCGTTAATCTTTTTGAGAAGTGCTTTATCATCCTTCCGAACTGCAACCCGGGTTGCCGATTCCTTCTTGTTGTATTTGAAGCTAATGTTATTAGCAACCGCATACTTGTCTGGGTGCTCCTTAGCGTAAGCTTCCGCAGTATCTTCACCCGTGATTAGGCCATCAATCGAACCATTTTGTAACTCTTGAGTTAAGGTATTGTTAGAACTTTCGGTGACCAGCTTAACACCTTTCAATTTCTTACCAATCTTTTCTTGTTCAGAAGATTGTTGTGCCCCCAGTGTTGCACCCTTTAAAGCGGCAATATTGGCATATTTATCCTTATTTTTTGGTGAAACCAGCAGAACCTGACCACCATCGTGGTAACTTTCGGAGAAGGACACTACCTTGGCACGCTGTGGTGTATAAGCCATTCCTGCCATAGCGATATCCACTTTCTTATTTTGCAACTCGTTAATTAGTGATGGGAATGCCATATTAACGAATTTGACCTTTTTAACCCCCCATGTCCTTTGCAATTTCATGGGCCAGCAAAACGTCATAACCGACAATCTGTTGCTTACCATTCTTCATAATTTGAAAATCATATGGTGCAAAATCAGCAGATGTCCCAACAACCAGTTCCTTTTTATTTTTAATGGATTGCACACTATTGTCTTGCTTGGCACCACAACCTGCTAACACGGTACTCAACCCAATCATAATGGTCAATGCAGCTAAAACCGACTTTTTTAAATGTTTAAATTTCATTTTTCTCTTCCTCCAGCAATTATTCCTACATGTTTATCAACTCAATTTTCATAATTATACGTCGTAGCATCATCTTATCCCCCGTTTTCGTATTTCTATTCAAATTATGTGTATATAAT
>CAMXWI010000028.1 GCA_947252915.1 uncultured Lactobacillus sp. | reverse complement strand
ATTCACAGGAAAGTATCATAAAAAAATATAAATTTATTCCACTTTTTTGTCATATTACACTTGTGGTATATCACAAATATGGTATAATAAAAACATAAAGTGTGAAGGAAGTGAGCAGTAATGCGGATTGATATTAAGAGCTATCTTAATGAAAATCACCTGACGATTTATCAGGTTGCAAAGACTTCCGGATACGGCTACACAACCTTACATAAGTCGTTTAACAAACAGCAGTCAAAAGCCACGTCATTGAACTTACGAGATCTGGATGCAATTGCGCGTGCGCAACATCGGCAGATGTGGCAAGTTTTACGCGATTTAGAAGAACACTATTTATTGGACGACTAATTCGGGTTAGCTGTATGATGAAGTTGATTCGGATGTAATTTAAAAAAGCAATTAAACAAATAGGGAGGAAAGTATTATGGCACAAAACCCAAGAGACCCATTTGACAACGACATGAATGACATTTTTAACCAATTAATGGGAGGGATGAACGGCTTTAATTCAGATAACCGTCGTTACTTGATTAACGGCCGTGAAGTTACTCCTGAAGAATTTGCTCAATATCGCCAAACTGGCCAATTGCCTGGTGGAGCTCCACAACAACCAGGACCACAGCCAAATGAAGGCAAGGACAGTATGCTCCACAAGCTTGGCCGGATTTGACGGAAGAAGCACGCCAAGGCGAATTGGACCCAGTAATTGGGCGGAATAAAGAAATTCAAGAAACTGACGAGATTTTAAGTCGGCGGACGAAGAATAACCCTGTACTTGTTGGTGATGCCGGGGTTGGTAAGACTGCAGTTGTTGAAGGCTTAGCCCAAGCAATTGTTGCTGGCGATATCCCAGCACCAATTAAGGACAAGGAAATTATCAGTATTGATATTTCCGGACTAGAAGCCGGTACGCAATACCGGGGCAGCTTTGAAGAGAATATGCAAAAGCTGATTGACGAAGTTAAGAAGGCTGGCAATGTTATCCTCTTCTTTGATGAAATTCACCAAATCATCGGTGCTGGTTCGACTGGTTCTGACAGTGGTTCTAAAGGAATGGCTGATATTATTAAGCCAGCATTGTCACGTGGTGAAATCACGGTAATCGGGGCAACGACCCAAGATGAATACCGGAACACTATTATGAAGGATGCTGCTTTGGCGCGGCGGTTTAACCCAGTAACTGTCAACGCACCAAGCAAGGCGGACACACTCGCCATCCTGAAGGGAATTCGGGACTTGTATGAACGTCACCACAACGTTAAGTTGCCAGATGACGTTCTTCAAGCAGCGGTTGACTATTCTGTTCAATACATTCCACAACGGTCACTTCCTGACAAGGCAATTGACCTGATTGATATGACGGCTGCTCACCTGGCTGCTAAGCACCCGGTAAAGGACGTCAAGGAAATCGAAAAGGAAATTGAAAAAGAAGAAAAGAAGCAAAAGGACGCTGCTAAGAAGGAAGACTACAAGGCTGCTCAAGAAGCTAAAGACAAGATCGCTGATTTGAAGAAGCAAATCAAGGATCACTCCAAGCAAGAATAAGTCACTGCTACACCGGAAGATGTTGCAGCGGCAGTTGAACAAATGACAGGTATTCCGGTTTCTAAGATCGGGGCAAGTGACGTTCAACGCTTGAAGGAAATGGACAAGCGGCTTGAAGGCAAAGTCATTGGCCAAGACGAAGCTGTTGAAGCAGTAGCACGGGCCATTCGGCGGAACCGGGCTGGCTTTGACGAAGGCAATCGGCCAATTGGGAGCTTCCTCTTCGTTGGTCCAACTGGGGTTGGTAAGACTGAACTTGCTAAGCAACTAGCCCTTGATATGTTTGGCTCTAAGAATGATATTATCCGGTTGGATATGTCAGAATACTCTGATCGGACCGCGGTTTCTAAGTTGATTGGGACGACCGCTGGTTACGTAGGTTACGATGATAACTCCAACACCTTGACTGAAAAGGTTCGTCGTCACCCATACTCCATCATTCTCTTGGATGAAATTGAAAAGGCAAATCCACAAGTTATTACTTTGCTTCTCCAAGTCTTAGATGATGGTCGGTTAACAGATGGCCAAGGGAACACAGTTGACTTTAAGAATACGGTAATCATTGCGACATCCAATGCCGGTTACTCCAACGATGCTCCAGTTAAACTCGGTGACGAAAAGGATGAAGAAGACTTGATCAAGAAGTTGACCACTTACTTCCGTCCAGAATTCTTGAACCGGTTTAACGCGATTGTTGAATTCCACAGTTTGACTAAGGACGATCTGCAAAAGATTGTTGACTTAATGATTGCGGATGTAAACAAGACGTTGGCTAAGAAGGACATGGACGTTAAGGTTACACCAACGGCGAAGAAGTTCCTGATTGACGAAGGTTACGACGAAGCCATGGGTGCACGTCCACTGCGGCGGGTCATCGAACAACAAATTCGTGACAAGGTTACGGATTACTACCTTGACCACCTTGATGCAAAGCACTTAGTTGCTGAAATGAAGGATGGCAAGCTGGAAATCGTTGATGCCAAGGATGCTGCTGATGACGACAGTGACCAATACAAGGCCGACGAAAAGAAAGATGATCAAAAGGCTGACGACCAAGACTAGTCGTTAATGACAAGGAGTGGGAAGATGAACTAGACAAGCTAGTTCTTTTCCCCTCCTTTTTTTCGGCTCCGTAATGTGGTATGATCGTCCCTGTAAAAAAGTGAACCTGTCTGGGGTGCTATTTAGTTAGCTGAGAAATACCCATAGAACCTGATCTAGTTAATACTAGCGGAGGGAGACAGCAATTATTTGATGTGTAAAATATCCAATAATGGCTTCTCCGTGATGGGGGAGCCTTTTTAAGTATTAACGTTATTAGTATGCAAAGGAGATTTTTATGTTTAAACGTTATACACATTGGAATTTAGCATCGGTTATTCGAGTAGCATTGGTAGGGATCCTTTTTGGAGTTATCTATATGCTGTTAATTAATACAGTTTATAACTCCGTTAAGTTGCTCCTAACACCATTAGGCATTGGCCCGTTAGTTGATACGGTACTTTCGGGATTGTGGTATATGGCTGGACCAATTGCAATCTATTTAGTGCCAACAATTGGTTCTGCAGTGGTTGGTGAGACAATTGCTTCTATGGTGGAAATGTTTCTTGGTGGCCAATGGGGAGCATTGACGATTATGGAAGGCTTGATTCAAGGAGCCGGGAATGAATTGGGATTCTTTCCGAAAAAGTCCCGTTATGAACGGTGCAGTTGGGGGAGTGTCCTGTTGGGGTCATTCGGTGCCCACTTGGGTGGCTTTATCCCTTCATACTTTATTTATGGATGGAACCACTTCAGTGTAAGTTTACAAATTGCGATGTTTATTACGGGAGCACTGTCATCATTAGTCTTTGATGGGGTGCTTGTAAAGTTGATTATGAACTTACTGGATCGGGCATTGTCCCCTGAGGTTCGTTAATGTTAATTGATATTCATTGTCATAACGATGAGCATCAGAAGATTATTCAGGTGCAGCAGCAACACCAAATGCAAAGTACGATTAGTTCGACAAGTGACGCAGAGTATGAAAGAAATCGCCAAATTGCGAATGCTCAACAAAAATTAAGTTATGGCATTCATCCATGGCAAGCAAGGCAGGAAAAGGTTGACACGGGTTTATTAGCACGGGTTTCGGTGATTGGTGAAATTGGACTGGATACGACCTGGACAGATGTGCCGCTAGATATCCAACGCCCAGTCTTTCAAAAACAATTGGAATTAGCAGCTACTGATCATAAACCGGTTGTTTTGCATGTTAAGGGCTGTGAGCGGGGATTTTTGGAGCAGATTCAGAAGTTTCCAGCCGTGCATAAATTGGTTCACTGGTATTCAGCAAAACATTACTTACAACAGTATCTAGCGGTGCCTAATACTTGGTTTTCAGTGGGGCCGGATGTCTTTAATGATTCGGCAGTTCAAAATGTTGCTCAACAGGTTCCTGCAGAGCGAATTTTTATTGAGAGTGATGGCCTAGAAGGAATTTCCTGGGCGCAGAACAAACCGCTTGATGAAATTGATTATTGGCAGACGATGCAACACCTATATGCAGAAGTTGCTCATTTGAGAAAGATGACAGCAATCAAATTAGAACAACAAATTGAACAAAATTGGCAGCGGTTTTTTGCTTAACAAAAGGGATCATCATCGAAGTCGTAAACGTGACTTTCGGTGATGATCCCTTTGATTAACGATTCTTAAAGTAGTAGGCTAAGGCAATTAAAGCGACCAGCACAATGATGGCCAGTACTGGGTTTTGGTTAAACAGCATGTGAAAAGCGCGGATTTGACCGACGGCAAATTCTGGAAACATAAATAACCACCTCGTTTGATTTTGAACTATTATACATGAATTAGTGGTTTGGTTCAGCGTGGGGAATGCGTTAAAATTATTATAAGTGATTTTATCGGGTAAAGGAGGACAGCAAGCATGGTATTGACGTGGAATATTATTCGTGTTGTCCTCATTATCATTGTGCTGGTGAATGAAGTGGCGGCGCTTTTGACCGTCTTTCGGAAAAAAAGAGATATTGCGGCAACCTGGGCATGGCTCCTTGTTTTGACGCTCATTCCAGTAATTGGATTTATTGCGTACGCCTTTCTCGGGCGAAAGCCGACCCGTCACCGGATGGAAAGAATTCAAAGTGCCACCCAGTTAGAGCTGACGGAGGCCATTGAAGAACAAAAAAAGCAGTTCGCTAATATGATGAAGCCGAAAAAGCAAACCCGGCGGACCTACTGGCGAACGGTGATGCTGTTTCAAAACCTCGATGATGCCTTTTTTACCCGACATAATAATGTTGAGATCTTTAATGACGGGCACAAGCTATTTCGCCAAATGTTTAAAGATATTGAAGCGGCCAAAAAGAGTATCAATATCGAATTTTATACCATTTATAATGACCAAATCGGTAATCAATTGCGGACGATTCTGGAACAAAAGGCTGCGGAAGGGGTCGAAGTACGGGTTCTCTATGATTCTTGGGGTTCCCGGGGCGTTAAGCCGAGTTTTTATAACCACCTCCGCGAAAACGGTGGCGAAGCTGCACAATTCTTAATGACACGGAGTAACCTATTTGACTTCCGGATTAATTACCGTGACCACCGTAAAATTGTCACGATTGATGGCCGCATTGGTTATGTTGGTGGCTTTAACGTTGGTGATCAATACTTGAGCCGGGTAGCAAAGTTTGGCTACTGGCGGGATACTCACCTCCGACTGATTGGGGGTACGGTCTATTCGCTTCAACAACGATTTATTCGTGACTGGAACGCCACAATGCAGGGAACTGATAAGCAGATCCTGCACTATCGGCGATTTTTCCCACCGATTAAGGTTGAAAATGGGACCACGCCAATGCAGATTGTTTCCAGTGGGCCTGATACTCAGTTGGAAACGATTAAGCTTGGCTATTTGCGGCTCATTAATGCGGCCCAGGACCATATTTGGATTCAAACACCATACCTAATTCCGGATGATAGCATGATTGATGCACTAAAGGTCGCTGCCCATTCAGGAATTGATGTCCGGATTATGATTCCGTGCAAGCCTGATCACCCGTTTGTTTACCGCGCGACGCAATACTATGCACGGATGCTCGCCAATGAAGGGGTTACGATTTACTATTATGATAATGGCTTTATGCATGCTAAAACCGTCATGATTGACGGGAAGATGGCTTCAGTTGGCTCTGCTAACCTTGATTACCGGAGTTTTAAGTTAAACTTTGAAATCAACAGTTTTATTTATGATTCGCGGACTGCTGATCAGCTTGAACAAATTTTTATGGAAGATGTTCGGCATAGTCATGTAGTCACACCAGCAATGTTTGCCCAACAACCACGGTGGTTACGTTTTAAGCAGACGGCTTCGCGGTTGTTATCGCCAATTTTATAAAGGAGATATCACTAATGAATAAGGATACAGTCGTCACGAAGGAAATGATTACTAAGTTTCATGATAATTATGTTTCACGTGGAACAGCCAAAGTGTTGGAACGGGCAATCCGTAAGAATGGCATTAAAGCCACCAGTGAAGATCCAGCAGTGAGCCAGCGTTTACACCGGGTGTTTTCACATGAGGTTAAAACGGGCAAAGTTAGTAACCAAAAGCACAGTGGACGGTGTTGGTCCTTTGCAACACTCAACACTTTACGTCACCAGTTTGCTTTGACTCACAAGGTGAAAGATTTTGAACTATCCCAAAATTATCTATTTTTCTGGGATCGAATCGAACGAGCCAATAAGTTTTTTGATAACATTTTAGCAACGGCTGATCGCGATCTGCATGATCGGCTAGTTGATTATTATTTAAAATCTGCAGAAAGTGATGGCGGTCAATGGGCGAACGCGGCTTCCATTATTGAAAAGTATGGAGTGATTCCGCACTATGTCATGCCAGACACCTTTAATACTGAAGATACGACCGATATTGCTGAAGTTCTAACTTATCTGATGAAGAAGGATGCATTAGTACTTCGTCGCCTAGTCCATGAAGAAGCCGGTAATGAGGAAATTCAGGAAACCCGACAACGGATGATGAGCGATGTCTATCGGGCTTGTGCCTATGCCTTTGGTGAACCACCGGCAAAGTTTGATCTAGAGTATCGTGATGATGACCATCAATATCATCGTCAGGCTAACTTAACTCCCCTTGAATTCTACCATCAGTATTTTAAGACTGACCTGCATGACTATGTAGTTGTTACTAATGCACCAGACCATGAATATGGAAAATTGTATTCATTACCATCGCAGGACAATGTCAATGGTGGGATTCCAATTCAGTTTGCAAACGTGCCATTCAAGAAGCTCCAAGAAGTGGTGATTAACCAACTAAACCATGATGAAACAATCTGGGTTGGTAATGATATTCTCCAACAAATGGATCGGAAACGCGGCTTGATGGATGCTAAACTGTATCATCGCGAAGAACTACTGGGCATTGATTTTACGATGAGTAAAAAAGAACGTTTAGAAACGCACCAAGCGGAAGTGACCCATGCCATGACTCTGACTGGCTATAACTTGGTTGATGGCCAACCGGACCGGTGGAAGATTGAAAATAGTTGGGGTGAGAAAAATGGTGACCAAGGTTACTTTGTGATGAGTCAGGACTGGTTTGAACAATATACGTACGAAGCCGTCATTAATAAAAAGTATTTGACGAATGAAATTAAACAGATTGCGAACCAAACGCCAATTAAATTGGCTGCTTGGGATTCGCTTCAATAAATGGAAAATCCCGAACCAACTGGCTCGGGATTTATTAATTATTTAAAAAATTTAACACGAATTGAACATTAAGCCTTTAAATATATATCATTATATAAATTAGTACGCCTTTCATCTTTAAGTGTAGTATAATTAATGTTGTAATAATTATGGTACTAAGGGAACTTAATTGGGAGGAAAAATATGTTATCAAGACATAATCAAAAAGTGATGTTGCAAAAAAATGCGACAACCAAGCAACGATTTGCATTGCGGAAGCTAACTGTTGGGGTGGCTTCTGTTTTAGTTGGTCTGACATTTGCGGGCTATCACACATCAGCAAGTGCCAATGCCCAAAATGAAAATGGGGATACTATTGCACCGGCTAGTGATCAGAATAGTGAGACGAATAACTTAAATACCAAAACTTTAGAGCTGAAATCACCTTCTAATCCTGAACAACTAACGTCTTCCGAAGCGGAAATAAAGCCATTTGATCCAGTGAAACCAAGCACTGAATGGACTCCGGTATCGGGTGGAAATAAGGATCCAGAACAACCAAGCAATCCAAAAATGGAGCCGATTGTGACTTACCACTACGCCACTGTGAACATTACTGAACCCGATGGGCAAAAATTAGAACCTAATGAACAGTCAGTTCCTACTTACTCTTTCTCAGGAGACGGTAAGGGACCAGCTTACTGGGATAAAGAAGGTACTAAACTGATAGGAACTAGTGGTTACCTCTTTAAAGATGTTGAATTACCAACTTTTAAAGGAATGAAACTCGTCGTTACAGATATCCAAGGAATGGGTTATGACCTATATACTAAGGATGGTAAAACCTATCTAAAATTACCAAAATTAGAGAATATTTCTGGAAAACTTGCCGACATTGAATACGATGTAGATTACGAACCAGAAACACAAACTGGAACAATTCATTATGTTGATGCTAATGATCATTCACATAATGTTGATAATCAAACTATTAGTGGTCTAACTAATAGTACTGTAACGATTACCCCACAAATTCCACAAGGTTGGGCTCTTCAAACCGGCGAACAGGTACCAGCTAGTGTAACCTTTACATCAGATACGGTTGATCATCCCTTTGAAAAAACGGTCTATGTGGTACATCATCAAACACCAGTTGATCACACTGATCCAGTTGCCAAGGATGGTAAGACTTCCACTGGTAAGATCATTCAAGGGGCTCATGAATCAGACCTTAATCAGACTTTGACGCGGACGATTACGATTACTGATCAACATGGTAAGAAGAATACAATTAAACAAACGGCAACGATTTACCGTGATGCCAAGGTTGATGATGTTACTGGTGAAGTTACCTATGGTGATTGGTCCGAAGATGATACCAGCTGGCGTAAGGTGGATGTTCCTGAAATTTCTGGGTACACGCCTTCGCAAACTTCAATCGATGCGGTTAAGGTGACAAACGGGACCAAGGATCAAAGTATTGA
>CAMXWI010000027.1 GCA_947252915.1 uncultured Lactobacillus sp. | reverse complement strand
TGTGTATAAGAGACAGCCCTGATTCTGTATAAATCGGGGTTGGAGCCAAAAATTGATCTGCTCGTTCAACGTAATAATCACAGAACGATGCACAAAGTTCCACTTCTCCTTCGGCTTCACCGATTAACTTACCCATATCCCGGGTCATAATTTCGGCCATTTCATGCTTCTTACTGCGCAATAGTTCACCCAAACGAGTGATGATCCGTTTCCGTTCTGCTAATTCGCCACCATCGCGCCACTTTAAGTAAAGCGCATGTGCAGCCACTAATGTCTTTTCAATTTCATCATTTGTTGCTTGGGAGTATTCGTGCTCCACTTCATTAGTATATGGATTGATTGTTTTATAAGCCATTTTAAAAATCACCTTTCCTTGTTGTCCTTATTTCACATTGTAAACGTTTTTGATAATTTCACAAGCAAAAGTTTTAATAGCTCATAAATTCACACATATCATTCTTTACTGGCAGTAAGATACTTTGTGAAAAATAAATTTGCTATTGGATATTTTCACAAAGTAAAAAGCCACGCTGGATTTTAGATAATCCACCGTAGCTTCTTCATCAATTAACTATTCTTTCCATGGGTCATGCAAAATCATCGTTTGTTCACGATCTGGACCCACTGAAACGGTTGCTAGTGGCGTTGCCGTCAATTCTTCAATCCGCTTCAAATAATTCTTAGCATTTTCTGGTAAATCTTCAAACTTGGTAACGTGGGTAATATCTTCATCCCACCCTGGCAATTCATCATAAATTGGCTTGCACCGGTCTAATTCTGCCAAACTAGCTGGGTAGTAATTAATTTCTTGACCGTCTAATCCATAGGCCCGTGCAATCTTGATGGTCTTCAATCCTGAAAGAACATCCAACAGGTTCAAACTCAAGTAGTCAAGACCATCTACCCGGTGGGCGTGACGCAATGCAACTGCATCAAACCAACCAACCCGACGCGGACGACCAGTAACAACCCCATACTCATGACCAGTTTCACGAATGTGATCACCAATTTCATCGGTTAACTCAGTTGGGAAGGGTCCTTCACCAACTCGGGTCGTATATGCTTTACAAATTCCCACGACACGGTCAATCCGGTTGGGGCCAACTCCGGCACCAGTAGCAGCACCACCAGCTGCGGGATTAGATGAAGTGACGTATGGGTATGTTCCGTCATCAATATCTAGCATTGTCCCTTGGGCTCCTTCAAAGAGCACCTTTTTGTTAGCATCCATTTCATCATTGATCAACAGGGAAGTGTCAGTAACGTACTTCTTTAGTTCCTGACCATATTGATAGTATTCATCAAAAATGTCTTCAAATTTCAGCGGTTCAACACCGTAAATTTTGGTAAACATTTCATTCTTAATTTTGAGGTTTTCGCGTAACTTCTTTTCAAAAGTATCCTTTTCTAATAAGTCACACATCCGAATCCCAATCCGGGCCACCTTATCCATGTACGTTGGTCCAATTCCCTTTTGGGTCGTCCCAACTTTCTGGTCACCCTTCGCCTTCTCTTCACACTTATCTAATAAGATGTGGTAAGGCATCGTGACGTGCGCCCGATTAGAAATCCGCAAGCCAGAAACATCAATGTCATTTTCTTCAAGATAATGCAATTCTTCTAGCAATGCTTTCGGGTTCACAACCACCCCATTCCCAATTACGGAAAGCTTCTTAGCACCGAAAATTCCCGAAGGAACTAACCGCAACGCAAATTTTTTGCCATCAAAGACGATGGAGTGCCCGGCATTATTACCACCTTGGGAACGGACAACCACGTCCGCTTCTTGACTCAGGTAATCGGTCATTTTTCCTTTTCCTTCGTCTCCCCATTGACTACCAACAATTACTACTGATGCCATTAAGTATTCACCTCATTATTCATTTCTTATAACTTATAAGCACACAGTTACTTAATCATACTACATAATCCCTCCGTAAAATTCAAGAGGATTAGCGAACTATTTTCGGAACATTTTTTAGAAATGTCCGTAAATTATATTGACTATTTTTCAAGTTCTGATATATTAGCAGATGGTTCAAGACCGATTTGGATTTACGAAAGGTGGTTTTCCTAAGTGGAAAATTTTGATTATGATGACATCCAATTGATTCCTAATAAGTGTATTATTAAGAGTCGTAAAGAGGCCGATACAAGCGTGCAGTTTGGACCACGAAAGTTCAAAATCCCCGTGGTTCCAGCTAATATGGCGAGTGTGATTGATGAGGACTTAGCAGTTTGGTTAGCACAAAATGATTATTACTACGTTATGCACCGTTTTGCTCCAGAAACCCGGGCAGATTTCGTTCGCCGCATGCATGATCGTGGACTATTTGCTTCAATTTCCGTGGGGATTAAGGATAGTGAGTATGATTTTATTGATCAGCTAAAATCCGAACATTTAATTCCAGAATACATCACGATTGATGTTGCTCACGGACATTCTGATTTTGTTATCAAAATGATCCAATACATCAAAAAGCAACTCCCTGAATCATTCGTCACGGCGGGGAATGTGGCCACTCCTGAAGCGGTTCGTGACTTAGAAAACGCTGGTGCTGATGCTACTAAAGTCGGCGTTGGTCCTGGTAAGGCTTGCATCACTAAGCTTAAGACTGGCTTTGGGACCGGTGGTTGGCAATTAGCTGCCCTCCGTCTCTGCAGTAAAGCTGCCCGGAAGCCCTTAATCGCTGACGGTGGGATTCGTCACAATGGTGACATCGCTAAGTCAGTCCGCTTTGGGGCCTCGATGGTAATGATTGGTTCCATGCTGGCAGGTCACATCGAGTCACCTGGTCACATCATCACGATTGATGGTAAACAATATAAACAATACTGGGGTTCAGCATCCGAAGTACAAAAGGGTGCTTACCGCAACGTTGAAGGTAAGCAGATGTTGGTTCCATTCCGTGGCTCCATCAAAGATACTCTTCAAGAAATGAAAGAAGACCTCCAATCGTCAATTTCATACGCGGGTGGTCGTGACCTCGAATCAATTACGAAAGTTGATTACGTCATCGTTAAAAATTCAATTCTCAATGGTGATTATTAATTTCAATAAATATCTTTACAACTCTTAAAAAACGGACTATCTTATCAACAGAAAAAATTTACAATGAAAGTGAGGTAGTTCCATGGACGCCCAAAAGAATAAGTTAGAAGATGTACGTAAAGAAATGCTGAGTGGCGAAAAGCATTCGGCGATCATGATTGGCCGTATCGCCTCCATCTTTACCATTATGATGTATGTATCGTATATCCCACAGATTATTGCTAATCTGAATGGGCATCCAGTGAACATCCTTCAGCCAACGGTAGCCGCTTTTAATGGTTTCCTCTGGTGTGCTTACGCATTAAATAAGCGGCATCGTGACTGGGCAGTTTTTATTGGTAATTTCCCTGGAATTATTTTTGGAATTATCACTGTGATAACTGCATTACTCGCTCATTAAAACTAGTTCATGTTAGGATATATTTAGAGTTTGAGGATGGGAATTTCCCCCAGCCGCTTTTTATTGGGAGTGATTTTTTGAAAAAAGAACGTTTGTGGACCCTATTAGCCATTGCGGCCTGTATGATGTGGGGGATTTCATCGCTATTTGCAACCGCCCTTTTTAGGCTCAGTCCGCATATCAATGCGCTTTGGCTCTCGCAAATTCGCCAACTGACTGCCGGACCCATTTTACTAATTATTTCTGGGCTGGTTGGCGGCCACCCGATCAAAATTTTTAAAGAAAATCGTCACAATATTGTGACCCTAATCTGTTATGGCTTGTTCGGTATGTTACCCGTTCAATTTTGTTACTTCATGGCCGTTCAAGAAGGAAACGCTTCGATTGCAACTGTTCTCCAGTTCATTGGTCCCTTCTTCATCATTGCCTATGTCGCCATTTTTCGTCATCAACGACCACTGCGGATTCAAATTATCGCGGCCTTAATTGCCTTTATTGGCGTGGTCCTCCTGGCAACTAATGGTCACTTAACAAGGCTGGCAATCACCCCGACCGTCCTCTTTTGGGGACTCCTTTCAGCAATTGGCGTTGCTACAAATACACTCATTCCGCAAAATTTGATTAAACAAGGTTACTCTTCATTAACCATTACCGGCTGGGGGATTTTTGTTTCCGGAATTGCCCTCTTTTGTTTTCATCCTGCTCAACCAAGTTTACCGCATACCCAGCTTGTTTGGTGGTGCGTTGCCGGAGTAGTAATAATTGGGACATTGATTCCTTTTCAGCTAGCTACTAATTCATTGAAATTCATCAGTGCGACTAATTTTAGTTTGACGGACGCTTTCGAACCAATTACCGCTACAATCGGTTCTGTTGTCTTCTTCAATTTGCACATGACCAGTATGGATTGGTTAGGCTCCATCCTCATCGTTGGTGCTGTATTGGCTTTAAATATACCCTTACCCAAATATTTACAGAAAGAACTATAATCAAAAAACTCGGTAGAGTACGTGATAGAAACCACTCATAGTTTCATCTTCATACTCTACCGAGTTTTTTTATGGCAAATTGGCAATTGGATTCAAATAACTCCAATATCGTTCAGCATCCGTTTGGCTCCCCAACGTTCGCCGAATTGTTCGTTGGAGAGTTGAAATATCATCCGTGACAATTCCGTCCACATGCTGGTTAATTAATTGATTCATTGCCCCTGGATTATTAACTGTCCAGGCATAAACCGGTTTCCCTTGTCGGTGTGCCGCATTAATAAACCGTTCGTTCAGAGACGAATACTCGTTATTAAATCCCTTGATCTGTGATTGCGGATTAGTCAAATTATACGCTTGTAAGTACAGGATCTTCATCCGCGGATTAAGCCGTTGTAAATGTCTGACTAGTCCATAATCCAGTGAATGGACAAGATAGTGACGATGGACAATCAACTGTCCATACTGGCGATTAAACCGCACTAAAACATCTGGTGAGTCATGTGAGGTTGTCTTTAACTCAATAATGAGCTTTTGATGCAATTGATTGGCTACTCGTAAATAGTGATCTAAACTCACAACTTTCGCTGTCTGGCCATTTTCATGCATTGTTAAATGTGTTAACTGGCCAAGCGTCAATTGATTAGGGCGACAATTTACGGTGGTTAATTTTCGGAGGTTCTCATCATGCATTACCACAAACTGATGATCCTTCGTTTCGTGAACGTCCATTTCAACATAATCGGGGTGATAATCCTTATTTGTCCGTCTTAATGCCGTAGCACTGTTCTGTACGCCATTATGGTTAGCTACGCCACGATGCGAAATCGTGACTGGGGCAGTTAACCGTGATGGTTGAAAATAGCTGTTACTACTAAGACTTGTTTCGCAAACGACCAGAGCTAACATTATGAAGCTCCACCCGCTCCACCACCTATTCGGTCGTGAAGTCGCAATCCTGCCACCAGCGGTCAATTCGCACCACCGCATCAGTAGCCAACTACACATCAAGAGTGCAACTGTTTGTGCAAGTGCTAAACAGACAATACTCAATTCACGGTTATTACTACCGCTAGCTTTTTGGATTAATAGCAAACCACCATTAATTAACCAACTTAGGATTCCCGTTATTATCAATATTCGAAAGAAGTGCAATGCTGTTTGATGATCATGAATCAAATGTGCATCCGAAGTAATTGCCGCTTTCGTTAATGTTCCACCATCATGAAAGGTGATCCCAAAGCTAATTAGATATATTAAACTAGTCAGTCCCAACAACAAATTATTCCGTGTTCCATAATCCAAAATCACTTCTGGAATTCGTAAATTAATTAGTAACGGCGTGCGAAACGCAATACTCAGTAACGGAGCTACTGCTACAAACTCAACCAAAAATAATGGCACCATCCACCACTTAAAATCTTTAATGAGTTGCATTTCACGATGAATAAAGCGATGCCAACTAAGGACTCCACGATTACTTTCCCCAATTGCAGCCATGATCGTCATGAAGAAAATTAAAGAAAAGACGCAGATAACTATTAATTCACTAATGACTGCAATAAATATCCATGGATGGTGGGTTAAAATTCGTCCGACATTCGTTACCGAAACGAAGGGTACTTCCGCCTGAGGAAGGAGCCACGTATTAATTAACCGCAGGAGTGGTAAGACTCCATTTTGAATGAATACCTCTGCAGTTAGAACAATTCCGCAAATTTGCCACCATTTCCAAAACCGCTTTGCCATTAGTAATCAACTTCATCAGGATCCGCGCATTGAACACCCAGATCCCGTAGTGCGCTGATTTGCTTCATTTCATCTGGGGTGAGTTCAAAATCAAAGAAATCAGTATTTTGCTGCATTCGTGAAACGTGAACAGACTTTGGCAATGGCAGAACCCCTTGTTGGAGAACCCAGCGTAAGCAAACCTGTGCAACCGACTTATGATGCCGTGCGGCAATTTGTTGCAAAGTTTCATTCTTCAAGACCGTTGAACCTTGACCACCCAGTGGTGCCCACGCTTCTACCAAAAGGTCCATTGATTGTAACTTTTTAATTTCTTCAGTATGCGGCCAACCTGGATGAACTTCAATTTGATCCACCATTGGCTTAATTTCGGCTGTCTCCATTAGCTCTGCAACATGGTGAGGCATAAAGTTACTTAACCCAATGGCGCGAATTTTACCTTCATGGTACATCTCTTCCATCGCCCGCCATGTTTCTGCATTTAAGCGTTTGGCATCCGTGCCAAATTGTTTTTCATTTGCTGGACAATGAATTAGGTACAAGTCTAAGTAGTCAAGACCAAGCCGGTCTAAGCTATCTTGCAAAGCCTTTTTTGTGGATTCATAGCCACGTTCTGTATTCCATAGTTTACTGGTGACAAAAAGTTCTTTGCGATTAATTCCTGCATCCTTAATTCCCCGACCAACGGCTTCTTCATTCCCATAAACCGCTGCCGTATCAATATGCCGATAGCCAACTTCAATGGCATCAGCGACTGCTCGTTCTGCAACATCTTCTGGTGTTCGAAACGTTCCGTAACCAACACATGGGATTTTAACCCCATTATTAAGTTTCCGCATTGTATTAATATTCTTGAATTCCATTTGAGAAAATCCCCTTTCATCATAGTTCATATAAAGTGCCAGTTTTTACTAAGTATAAGTACCGGTGACTAACGGGCAGCCCAGTCATCTGTCGTAAGGCACCCGCATACAAATTGACCTGTCCTTGATAACGGTCCACAATTTCAGCTAGTCGCTGGTCATCATGGGGTAACAAATAGTCCGTCTTGTAGTCAAACAGCTCAATTCCCTGATTACCCTTGAGGTAGCCATCAATAATCCCGTGGATCAGAATCTGACCATCATCATGGTCTAAATTCTTAAATAACTGATCCCCTTCCAATAACATCGAAAACGGTTGTTCACGAACGACTGCGGCGGGTTGCTGTAAAATTCGCTGCCCCAATGTCGTTTGATAAAATTCTACGATTCCAGCGACGTCAATTTGAGCAGCAATTCGGCGGTTCGCAATTAGTCGTTCCCGAACTAGTTGATCAATCGTATGTTGGACTTGTTCTTCCGTCACTTCGCCAGTTGTCAAATTTAACATCTGGAAAACCAAGTGCGTAGCCGTTCCCACTTCAGTTGGTGCTGGTGCTGAATCACCGGTCTGCATAAATCGCGGTTGATTAAAGTTGCTTTGCAAATACTGCCCTTCATCTTTAACTTCCGTCTTATTGAAAGTTAGCCGTCCCATCTGTGCGTCATCCGGATCTTGATTAGTAAAAACGTCCCGAATCGCTGATACAGATTGGTAAGCAGTCGTCTTAGTTGCGGCTGGATACGGGTACTTCATCGTTAAAACCCGATGGATAAATTGTCGCTCATCAGCAGTTAATGGCTGACTTCCTGCGTCGTCAACAATTGTTTCCCGATGTGCAGTCCGCAGTTTAGCAAGTTCCTTCTCAACCCCATTCGCTGTCCACAACTGCATAGAATAATCAGCTTGTGGTAAACCAAGCCGAAGGGGCGTCCCGCCCGTATCCATTTTCATTACCTGAGGATCAAACTGAGGAGTTCGAACAAGGGTCAGCCCAATCCAGTCAAGCATCGATCGACTATCAAGCCGTAACTGTGGACCCAAGACCGTTTGAAATCCTTGAAGCCCCTTCGACCACTGTTTACCTAATGCCATTAAGTTATTTTTTGAATTCTTTTCATTCACCGATCCCGTTAAAATCAACCGTTGTTCAGCCCGGGTTAAAGCAACGTACAGTAATCGCATTTCTTCCGCCCGGTTAGCGCGGGTAATTGCATCGGCAACTACTGTTCGCTGTGGTAAATCATAAGTTACCTTAATGTTTTCTGCAGTTAACGATTGGTCATCACCCTTCATTGGAGCATCTCCCAAATAGCGAATTCCAATTCCCAAATGCGGCTCAATTACTAAGTTTCCCGCAACATCTCGAGAGTTAAAATGGTGATTCATATCGATAACGAAAACGATTGGAAATTGTAAACCTTTACTACCGTGAATGGTCATTACGTTAACGGCATCGTTTGCCAGCTCAACTGGAGCTTCTCCTAAGTCTTCATCCCGCTTTTGCATCCGCTCAATAAAATGGATAAATTGATACAAACCTTTAAAACTGGATTGTTCATAAGTATGTGCTCGTTCATACAACGCGTGCAAATTGGCTTGTCGTTGGGTACCACCGGGCATTCCACCAACATAGTCCAGATAACCGGTTGTTTGATAAATCTGCCAAATGAGCTCTACTAACGATTCCTGTTGAGCCGTAACCTTAAATTTGGCTGTCTCTTATACACATCTCCGAGCCCACGAGACGGTTGCGAGGATCTC
>CAMXWI010000026.1 GCA_947252915.1 uncultured Lactobacillus sp. | reverse complement strand
GTTTTGAACGCAACTAAGGATAAGCGTGAACGGATTGGTCGTTTGCTTCAAATGCACTCTAACCAACAACACGAAATTCCTGAAGTGTTCTCTGGTGATATTGCAGCAGCAATTGGTTTGAAGAACACCACAACTGGTGACTCATTAACTGATCCAGATCATCCATTACAACTTGAATCAATGGACTTCCCAGAACCTGTTATTCAGGTGTCTGTGGAACCTAAGTCCAAGGCCGACCAAGACAAGATGGATAAGGGGCTGCAAAAGCTTGCTGAAGAAGACCCAACGTTCAAGACGGAAACCAACCCTGAAACCGGTGAAA
Source organism: uncultured Lactobacillus sp. (assembly GCA_947252915.1). Taxonomy (GTDB): domain Bacteria; phylum Bacillota; class Bacilli; order Lactobacillales; family Lactobacillaceae; genus Limosilactobacillus. Next base: position 8,553 of record CAMXWI010000026.1, on the reverse strand, counting down.
CTTTGATTGCTGGGATGGGTGAATTACACTTGGACATCATTGTTGAACGTCTTCGTCGTGAATTCCATGCTGAAGTAACGGTTGGTAAGCCACAAGTTTCTTACCGTGAAGCATTCACTAAGCAAGCTAGTGCTCAAGGTAAGTTCGTTCGTCAATCTGGTGGTAAAGGTCAATACGGTGATGTATGGATCGAATTTACACCACTTGAAGAAGGTAAGGGCTTTGAATTTGAAGATGCCATCGTTGGTGGGGTTGTTCCTCGTGAATACATTCCAGCCGTTGAACAAGGATTGAAGGAAGCCATGGAAAACGGTGTTCTTGCCGGTTACCCATTAGTTGACATGCATGCTAAGCTCTATGATGGTAGTTACCACGAAGTCGACTCTTCTGAAGCGGCATTTAAGGTTGCTGCATCACTTGCTTTGAAGAATGCTGCTAAGAAGGCTGATCCAGTAATCCTTGAACCAATCATGAAGGTTGACATTGTTACTCCAGAAGATAATCTGGGTGACGTTATGGGTCACGTTACTGCTCGTCGTGGTTCTATTGATGGAATGGAAGAACGTGGGAATGCTCAACTTGTTCATGCCTTTGTCCCATTATCAGAAATGTTTGGTTATGCCACTACGCTTCGTTCAGCAACTCAAGGTCGGGGTACATTCACAATGACCTTTGATCACTACTCAGCTGTTCCAAAGTCTGTTCAAGAAGATATTATCTCCAAGAATGGTGGCAACAACTAATAATTTGATTTAAAAAGTTCGTACAAATCGTACGGGCTTTTTTTGTATCCAAAATTTTGTAACAGTTTTTTAACACAAAAATTGAAATTAATTATGCAAAACCCTTGCGGCGTCAATGATTCTCTAGTATTATGGTTAAGTGCTTGAATTTACCAAGGGAGTAGTATGCTCTAGAGTGTAAGTTTAAGATCACAGGCGATGAAGTGGAAGGTTGCGACACACCCGGCCGCTTTGCCACAGGATGTGGCGGTAATTTCCATGGAGCTAGTCAAATTTTAAATCTGACGAAGGAGGGAACATAATGGCAAAACAAAAGATTCGTATTCGTTTAAAGGCTTATGAACACCAAGTTTTAGACCAATCAGCTGATAAAATCGTTGAAACTGCTAAGCGTACTGGTGCTCAAATTTCAGGCCCAATTCCGTTACCAACTGAACGGACTTTATACACGGTGCTTCGTTCACCACACAAGTTCAAGAAGTCACGGGAACAATTTGAAATGCGGACCCACAAGCGTTTGATTGACATCGTTGATCCTACGCCTAAGACGGTTGACTCATTAATGAAGCTTGACCTGCCTAGTGGTGTTGACATTGAAATTAAGCTTTAATTAAAGCGTTAAACGACAAAATAAATCAAAATAAATTGGAGGTGTACTCATGACCAAAGGAATCTTAGGTAAAAAAGTCGGAATGACTCAAGTATTCACTGACAATGGTGAACTAGTTCCTGTTACTGTAATCGACGTTACACCAAACGTTGTTATGCAAATTAAGACTGTCGAAAATGATGGTTACAATGCTGTACAACTTGGTTTCGATGACAAACGGGAAATCTTGAGTAACAAGGCTGAACAAGGTCATGCAGCAAAAGCAAACACGGCTCCTAAGCGCTTCATCGGTGAAATCCGCGACGCTGAATTAGGAGACGACATTAAAGTTAGAGACGAAGTTAAGGCGGACATTTTCGCCGAAGGTGAAACAGTTGATGTAACTGGTATCACTAAGGGTCATGGTTACCAAGGTAACATCCATAAGGATGGTCAATCTCGTGGACCTATGGCACACGGTTCTCGTTACCACCGTCGTCCTGGTTCATTAGGTGCAATTATTAACCACGTTTTCAAGGGTAAGAAGCTCCCAGGTCGTATGGGTGGCAATACTCGTACTATGCAACACTTACAGGTTGTAAAGGTTGATACTGAAAACAATGTATTGCTCATTAAGGGTAATGTCCCAGGTGCCAACAAATCATACGTAACTATTAAAAACTCAGTTAAGGCTAACACTAAGAAGAGCCTTAGCAAGCAACACAATAATTAAGAAAGGAGGAAGTAAATTATGACTAGCGTTGCATTATTCAACCAAGATGGTAGCCAAAATGGCAATATTGATTTAAACGATGCAATTTTTGGTGTTGAAGTTAACGAAAATGCAGAATATGAAGCAATTATTCGTCAACGTGCTTCACTTCGCCAAGGGACACACGCAGTTAAGAACCGTTCAGCAGTTCGCGGTGGTGGTAAGAAGCCATGGCGTCAAAAGGGTACTGGACGTGCTCGTCAAGGTTCTATCCGTTCACCACAATTCCGTGGTGGTGGAATTGTATTTGGGCCTACTCCACGTTCATACAACTACCGTTTACCTCGCAAGGTTCGTCAACTTGCTATTAAATCAGCTCTTTCTCAAAAGGTTGCAGATGATAAGTTTGTTGTAGTTGATTCAATTAACTTTGATGCACCAAAGACGAAAGAATTTGCTAGTGTATTAGACAACTTAAAGGTCAACGAAAAAGTGTTGATCGTTGTAACTGACGATGATAAGAATGCGGAATTATCAGCACGGAACCTGTCAAAGGTTAATGTCGTTACACCTGCTGGTGTGAACATTTTAAACGTTGTTGACGCTCAAAAGATCGTCATTACTAAGTCAGCTCTTTCTCAAGTAGAGGAGGTGCTCGCATAATGGAAGCACGCGATATTATCTTACGTCCTGTTATTACAGAAGCATCTACTGCTGCAATGGACGATAAGCGTTACACATTTGATGTTGATTTACGAGCAACTAAGACACAAGTTAAGAATGCTGTCGAAGAAATCTTCGATGTTAAAGTTGTCAAAGTTAACATTATGAACATTAAGGGGAAGCAAAAGCGTCAAGGCCGTTACGTTGGCTACACTAAGCGTCGTCGTAAGGCTATTGTTCAACTTTCTGCTGACTCAAAGGAAATTAAGTTGTTTGCAGAAGACAACAACTAAACTTAAAAGTTAGGAGGAAAAAATAGTGGGAATTCGTAAATATAAAGGAACCACTAACGGTCGCCGTAACATGAACGGATTTGACTTCGCTAACATTACGAAGACTACTCCAGAAAAGTCATTGTTAGCACCTTTAAAGCATACCGCAGGCCGTAACAGTCAAGGTAAAATGACTGTTCGTCACCGTGGTGGTGGTACAAAGCGTCAATACCGTATCATTGACTTTAAGCGGAACAAGGATAACGTTCCAGCAACTGTTAAAGCAATTGAATATGATCCAAATCGTACTGCTAACATTGCATTGTTAGTATATGCTGACGGAACCAAGTCATACATTTTGGCACCTAAGGGACTTGAAGTTGGTATGACTGTAGAGTCTGGTCCAGAAGCAGATATTAAGGTTGGTAATGCTCTTCCATTGAAGAACATTCCGGTTGGTACTGTTATTCATAACATTGAATTGAAACCAGGAAAGGGTGGACAATTAACTCGTTCCGCTGGTGCTTCAGCTCAATTACTTGGTAAGGAAGAAAAGTATGTTTTAGTACGTCTTTCTTCTGGTGAAGTTCGGATGGTATTAGCAACTTGCCGTGCTACTATCGGTTCAATTGGCAATGAAGAACGTGCTTTGCTTATTAAGGGTAAGGCAGGACGTAACCGTTATGCGGGTCGTCGTCCACATGTTCGTGGTTCTGTTATGAACCCTAATGATCACCCACATGGTGGTGGTGAAGGTAAGCAACCAGTTGGTTTACCATCTCCACTTTCTCCATGGGGTAAGAAGACTGTTGGTAAGAAGACGCGTTCACACAAGGCTCGTTCCAACAAGTTCATCATTCGTGGTCGCAAGCGTGGTCCACATACTCGTTAATTTTAATTTGATAATACCTGAGAGGAGGTACAAATATGGCTCGTAGTTTGAAAAAAGGACCTTTTGCTGACGCATCATTGCTAAAAAAGGTCGAAGCACAAGCCGATAACGAAAAGAAATCAGTTATCAAAACCTGGTCTCGTCGTTCTACGATTTTCCCAAGCTTCATTGGATACACCTTTGCTGTTTATGATGGTCGTAAGCATGTGCCAGTTTACGTGCAAGAAGATATGGTTGGTCACAAGCTTGGTGAATTTGTTCCAACACGGACTTTCCATGGTCATGTATCTGATGACAAGAAGACTAAAGCTAAGTAATTAAGGAGGGAATTGAGTAATGGCTGAAAACGTTACTTCAGCTAAGGCAACTGCTAAGATGGTCCGTGTATCATCTCGGAAGGTTCGTTTAGTTTTAGATACTATTCGTAATAAGAGCGTTGCTGAAGCATTTGCTATTCTGAAGTTCACTCCTAATGGTGCTGCTTCAGATGTTGAAAAAGTATTGAAATCTGCTGTTGCAAACGCTGAAAATAATTTTGACCTTGATCGTGCTTCATTGGTTGTTTCAGAAGCTTTTGCAAACGAAGGACCAACCCTTAAGCGGTTCCGTCCACGTGCTAAAGGTTCTGCTTCTCCAATTAATAAGCGGACAAGTCATATTACAGTGGTTGTTACAGAAAAATAGGAGGAATGAATAGTGGGTCAAAAGATTAATCCTAATGGTTTCCGTGTTGGGGTCATTCGTCCATGGAGTGCTAAGTGGTACGCTGACAAAAAGCACTACGCTGAATACCTAAACGAAGACCTTCGGATCCGTAAATATATCGAAAAGCGACTTGCTGATGCCTCTGTCTCAACCATCGAAATTGAACGTGCCGCAAATCGCGTTAACGTTTCAATCCATACCGCTCGTCCTGGGATGGTAATCGGTAAAGGTGGTTCAGAAGTTGAAGCACTTCGCCTTGAATTAAACAAACTAACTGGTAAGCGTGTTCACATCAATGTTGTTGAAATTAAGAAGCCTGATTTGGACGCTCACTTGGTTGGTGAAAACGTCGCACAACAACTTGAAAATCGAATTGCCTTCCGTCGTGCAATGCGTGGAGCTATGCAACGCGCAATGCGTGCTGGTGCAAAGGGTATTAAGATCCAAGTTGCTGGTCGTTTAAATGGTGCAGACATGTCACGGGTTGAATCATACTCTGATGGTACTGTTCCATTGCATACACTTCGTGCAGATATTGATTACTCATGGGATGAAGCTCGTACTACCTATGGTGCTTTAGGTATTAAGACCTGGATCTACCGTGGTGAGGTTCTTCCTGAAAAGAAGAATAATTCAAAAGGAGGGAAGTAAAACATGCTAGTACCAAAGCGAGTTAAACACCGTAAGGTTCAACGTGGTCACCTTCGTGGTGAAGCCAAGGGTGGTAAGACGGTCGCTTTCGGTGAATACGGTTTGCAAGCATTGGATTCACATTGGATTTCAAACCGTCAAATCGAAGCTGGTCGTATCGCAATTACCCGTTACATGAAGCGTGGTGGTAAGGTATGGATTAAGATCTTCCCACACCTGTCATACACTAGCAAGGGTGTTGGTGTCCGGATGGGTAATGGTAAAGGTGCTCCCGAAGGTTGGGTTGCCCCTGTTAAGCGTGGCAAGGTATTGTTTGAAGTTGCAGGTGTTTCTGAGGAAGTTGCACGTGAAGCTTTACGCCTTGCCGGTACCAAGATGCCAGTTCGTACTAAGATTATCAAACGTGAGGAAGTAGGTGGACAATCTCATGAAGAGTAAAGATTTTGTAAAAGAACTGAATGGATTAACCACTGATCAATTGCTTAGCCGTGAAAAGGAATTGAAGGAACAATTGTTTAACTTACGTTTCCAATTAGCAACCGGCCAGTTGGAAAACACTGCAAGCCTTAAGAACGTTCGCAAGGACATTGCTCGGGTTAAGACAGTTCTTCGCCAACAAGAATTAAATAAATAAGAATACGAAAAGGAGGATTAGCGCATGAGTGACGAACGTAATGCACGTAAGGTGTACCAGGGTCACGTTGTTTCAGATAAGATGGACAAGACCATTGTTGTCTCAGTTGATACTTACAAGAGTGCTCCAATTTATGGTAAGCGTGTAAAGTACTCAAAGAAATTTTATGCCCATGATGAAAACAATGAAGCTCACACTGGTGACACCGTTCAAATCATGGAAACTCGGCCGCTTTCTGCAAAGAAGCGTTTCCGGCTTGTTAAGGTTGTCAAGAAGGCAGTTATTCTTTAGTGCTTTCTATTGCAATCCAATTTAATTCGTATTCTAATTCTTATAAAAAGATGGAAGGAGGACATTAACCGTGATTCAACAAGAAAGTCGGTTGAAGGTCGCTGATAACTCTGGTGCCCGTGAGATTTTAGTAATCAAGATTCTTGGCGGTTCCCGAGTTAAGACCGGTAATATTGGTGATATTATTGTTGCTACTGTTAAACAAGCAACACCAGGTGGCGTTGTCAAAAAGGGTGACGTTGTCAAAGCTGTTGTTGTACGGACTAAACATGGTCTGCACCGTAAGGATGGTTCATACATCAAGTTTGATGAAAACGCTGCTGTTTTGATTAACAACGACAAGAGCCCTAAGGGTACCCGTATTTTTGGCCCAATCGCTCGTGAGTTACGTGATGACGACTTCATGAAGATCGTTTCACTGGCCCCAGAAGTTCTTTAAGATTACCCAAAATAAGGAGGTGCACTACCACATGTTTTTAAAGACAGGTGACAAAGTTCGCGTCATTACCGGTAAGGACAAGGGTAAGGAAGGTACTATCAAGAAGACCCTTGCTAAAGAAAACCGTGTAATCGTTGAAGGAATTAACAAAATTAAAAAACACCAGAAGCCAAGTAATTCTAACCCAAATGGTGGGATTGTTGACACTGAGGCGCCAATTCAAGCATCAAATGTGATGTTAATTGATCCATCAACTAACGAACCAACTCGTGTTGGCTTCAAAGTTGTTGACGGCAAGAAAGTTCGGATTGCCAAGAAGTCTGGTAAGCAAATCGATTAATATAAAAAGAAAGGAGGAAAATATTTCTCATGGAAAACCGTTTAAAGGCTAAGTACGAAAATGAAGTTCGTCCATCATTAATTGAAAAGTTTAATTACTCTTCTGTAATGGCTGCTCCTAAGATCGAAAAGATCGTTCTTAACATGGGTGTTGGTGATGCAACTCAAAACTCAAAGAACCTTGATGAAGCAGTTGAAGAATTAGGTTTAATCGCTGGTCAAAAGCCTATGATTACTAAGGCAAAGAAGTCCATTGCCGGTTTCCGTTTACGTGAAGGTATGAAGATTGGTGCCAAGGTTACATTACGTGGTGAACGTATGTATGACTTCTTGGACAAGTTAGTTAACGTTTCACTTCCTCGTGTTCGTGACTTCCATGGTGTTTCAAATAATTCATTTGATGGTCGTGGTAATTACACACTTGGTGTACGTGAACAATTAATTTTCCCAGAAATTAATTATGATAACGTTAAGCGTGTTCGTGGTTTAGATATTGTTATTGTTACAACCGCAAACACCGATGAGGAATCACATGAATTATTGGCACAATTGGGTATGCCATTCGCTAAGTAAAAGGGAGGTTTCACAAAAGTGGCTAAAAAATCAATGATTGCTAAGTGCAAGCGTCCAGCTAAGTTCTCATCACGTGAATATACACGTTGTGAGCGTTGCGGCCGTCCGCACTCAGTTTACCGTAAATTCCACCTATGCCGGCTTTGCTTACGCGACCTTGCCCATGAAGGTAAAATCCCTGGCATGAAGAAGGCTAGTTGGTAAACAATTCGACAAAAGGAGGAAAAACATCGATGTCTATGAGTGATCCAATTGCAGATTTCTTAACTCGTATTCGTAATGCTAACATGGCACACCACGAAACAGTTGAAGCACCTGCATCAAAGATGAAGAAGGACATTGCTGAAATCTTAAAACAAGAAGGTTTTGTACGCGATGTTGAATATGTTGATGACAACAAGCAAGGCATCATCCGTGTATTCTTAAAGTATGGTCAAGATGGCGAACAAGTAATTTCTGGCTTGAAGCGTATTTCTAAGCCAGGTCTACGGACTTACGTTAAGGCTGACGCGGTACCAAAGGTTCTGAATGGTTTAGGCATTGCTATCATCTCAACATCAAATGGTGTTGTTACTGATAAAGTTGCTCGTGCCAAGAAGGTCGGCGGCGAAGTTATTGCTTACGTTTGGTAAAAAGAATAGTCGATAGGAGGTGTATTTATGAGTCGTATTGGTTACAAGGAAATTGACTTGCCAGAAGGCGTTGAGGTTTCACAAAAGGGTAGTGTTGTTACTGTTAAGGGACCAAAGGGGACTTTAACTCGTGAAATTTCACCACTAATTACGATGACCGTTGATGGCAACGTCGTAAAGTTCGACCGTTCCAGTGATGATAACCGTAACCGTTCATTACATGGTACTACCCGAGCTAATGTTAATAACATGGTTGAAGGGGTTGTTAATGGTTACTCCAAGACCTTGAAGCTTGTTGGAGTTGGTTACCGTGCACAAATGAAGGGTAAGACATTAGTTTTAACTGTTGGCTATTCCAACCCTGTTGAAGTTGATGTTCCTGAAGATCTTGAAGTAAAAGTTCCTAACAATACTACTA
>CAMXWI010000025.1 GCA_947252915.1 uncultured Lactobacillus sp. | reverse complement strand
TAATAATCCTGAAAAAACTAACGTGATATTAAACGAAAAGTGAGTATTATTCTGGTTAGTTCCCAAAAAGCTAAAATTATGGCGCCACCAATTTTTGGTTGAATTAGTCAACATTGAAAAACCGACACCACCAACAATCATAATGGTCATCAAATTAGTAATGATCCCCGGTGAAATCGTCATTGCTAAGTTAATCATTAAATAATTAACGACTGCTTCAGCAATAAACACCAACACTGTCGATGTATATATATCAAGCATTAGCCCCTTAAAAAGTTCGCCAAATAACCAATATACGGCCTGCATAATAAATACAATAATCATTGAACATGCAACAATTAGTGGGGGTAAACTTCGCCAAGAAAAGGACCGGGCAGGCCCGGTACCCCGAATTTTCTGCATAATGAATGTAATCGCAAATACTAATGTGCCACAGATCGCATTTAGCAAAATCGATGCCGTAGCAATTGAATAATTTCCGCTCAAAGGCACCACATGATAATGCTGATTAAGCATATAAAATAAAAAACAAGCGGCAGATAAAAATGCTAAGCTTCCATACCACCAAAAATGAATCTGCGGAATTAAATCAGCAACATTGGCCGGCCGGACCAAAATCGAATTATGCTCTAGCCGCATTGAATACTCTGTTCCATCTAATTCTAGCTGTTTCACCGCTGATTTTGGAATTTCAATCTGATATTTTTCCAATTGATCTCCTCCCACTATTAACTTTATAACATTAGCACTTTTATTAAGGAAAACACAAGCAAAAAATAAGACGTGAGCCATCTTGACTCACGTCTTATCGATATTTAAAGAAAATTACTGATTGTCATTTTCTTTCATTTGCTCTTCCATTTCACGGATAGAACCATTTGGCATTGTAGTCACTGCACTATCGGCAGTTGCTCCAACACTAACTTCCTTTGGCTTGATGTTTCGGTAAGCACTCATACCTGTACCAGCCGGAATAATCTTACCAATAATAACATTTTCCTTCAGACCGACAAGTGGATCTTCCTTGCCACGAATAGCAGCATCGGTAAGAACCCGCGTCGTTTCTTGGAAGGACGCCGCAGATAAGAAACTGTTCGTTTCAAGTGCGGCTTTCGTGATCCCAAGAATTACCGGACGGGCAGTTGCTGGAATGCCACCTGAAATTAATGTCTTGTAGTTAGCATCACGGAATTGACTAATATCCATTAATTCGCCTGGAAGAACATCAGTATCACCAGGATCCATGACCCGAACCTTACGCATCATTTGACGAATCATAATTTCAACGTGCTTATCTAACAGATCAATCCCTTGCATCCGGTAAACACCTTGAACTTGGGCCAGCAAGTATGTTTCCGTGGAAAGAACATCACGAACCCGAATTAATTCCTTCGGATCAATTGAACCTTCGTTAAGGGCAGCCCCACGATGAATAAAGTCGCCTTCAGCAACACGCAAACGAGCCGTGATTGGCAGAGTGTAAGTCCGCGTATCATTTTCACCCTTAACAGTAATGTCCTTAGTTTGTTCAGCTGGGTTTTCTTCAATTGATTCAACTTCACCGGTAACTTCAGAAATCGTTGCTTTACCTTTTGGATTCCGCGCTTCAACAATTTCTTGCACACGAGGAAGCCCCTGAGTAATATCTTCATTTCCGGCAACCCCACCAGTGTGGAAGTTCCGAAGAGTCAATTGAGTACCAGGTTCACCAATTGATTGGGCAGCAACTGTACCAATTGCTTCCCCTGCTTCAACCTTGTCACCAGTTGCGGCATTCCGACCATAACACCGTTCACAAACCCCGTGTTCAGTGTTACAAGTGAAGGCGGAACGAATCGTAACCGTCTTAACCCCGGCATCAACAATCTTTTGAGCCATTGCTTCATCAATCAGCACATTCTTACCAACAATCCGTTCACCCGTTGAAGGATCAAAGACTGACTTCATGGTGTAACGACCTAAGATTCGGTCATACAATGGTTCAATCATTTCATTACCATTGGTAATTGCAGAAACGTCCAAGCCACGGTCAGTTCCACAATCTTCTTCTCGTACAATAACGTCTTGGGCAACGTCAACTAACCGCCGGGTCAAGTAACCAGAGTTGGCAGTCTTCAGCGCCGTATCAGTCATCCCTTTACGAGCACCGTGGGAGGAAATAAACATTTCCAGCACTGACAATCCTTCACGGAAGTTAGAAAGAATTGGCAATTCCATGATCTTACCAGATGGTGAAGCCATCAGTCCACGCATCCCAGCAAGCTGAGTAAAGTTAGAAATGTTACCACGTGCCCCAGAGTCGGACATCATGTTAATTGGGTTATGGATATCCATATGCTCAATCAGTTTTTCTTGAACTTCATCCTTAGCGTCGTTCCAAACACCAATAACCCGTTCATAACGTTCATTATCAGTGATTAAACCACGACGGAATTGCTTAGTAATTAAGGCAACCTGCTTATGAGCTTTTTCAATAATTTCAGGCTTTTCCTTTAAGTCGGTAATATCGGCAACCCCAACCGTTAACCCAGAAATGGTTGATTCATAATAACCAAGATCCTTAATTCGATCTAGGAATTCAGATGTTTCCGTCACTTTGTAAATCTTGTAGATTTCCGCAATGATATCTGAAAGGAAGCCCTTCTTGAATGGTGGAACAAGTGGAGCATTTTCAAGGTAATCATGAATGTCTTCACCTTTATCCAAGAAGTACTTATCAGGAACCCCATTTTGTAAGTTATCATCAGTTGGTTCATTAATGTAAGTGTAATCTTTTGGCAAGATCTTGTTGAAAATCAGCTTACCAACACTTGTTACCATGATCTTATTACGTTGATCATCCGTAAATGGCTTTTCAGGGTAAGCAGCCACTTGCACCCCAACACGAGTTTGTAATGCAACATAACCGTTCCGATAAGCCATTTCTGCTTCATCAGCATCCTTGAAGATCATTCCTTCACCTTCACGACCCTTATCTTCAGTGGTCATGTAGTAGTTACCAATAACCATATCTTGTGAAGGCGCCACAATTGGTTCCCCATCACGAGGAGATAGAATATGATGGGCAGCTAACATTAACAAACGAGCTTCGGCTCGTGCTTCATCAGAAAGCGGAACGTGGATGGCCATTTGGTCACCATCAAAGTCCGCATTGTAGGCTGTACATACTAATGGGTGTAACCGCATGGACTTACCAGAAACCAAAATTGGTTCAAAGGCTTGGATACCCAAACGGTGCAATGTAGGTGCCCGGTTCAAAAGAACTGGGTGTTCCTTAATAACATCTTCCAGAACATCAAATACCTTATCATCACGCTTATCAATCATACGCTTGGCTGCCTTAACGTTATTAACTAAGTTACGTTTAGTTAATTCGTGCATGATAAATGGCTTAAATAGTTCTAGCGCCATTGGACTTGGCAGTCCCATTTGATTCATCTTTAATGATGGACCAACATCGATAACTGAACGTCCAGAGTAGTCAACCCGCTTACCAAGCAAGTTTTGACGGAAACGTCCTTGCTTACCCTTTAGCAAGTGTGAAAGAGATTTCAGTGGACGATTACCTGGTCCGGCAACTGGACGCCCACGACGACCATTATCAATTAATGCATCGACCGCTTCTTGGAGCATCCGCTTTTCATTTTGAACAATGATACCTGGTGCATTTAACTCTAATAAACGCTTCAAACGATTGTTACGGTTAATAACCCGCCGGTATAAATCGTTCAGATCAGAGGTAGCAAAACGTCCACCTTCTAGCTGAACCATCGGCCGTAAATCAGGTGGCATAACTGGAATAACATCCATTACCATCCATTCAGGCTTGTTGCCAGACTTAATGAATGCTTCCAAAATATCTAGACGCCGAACTGCTCGTGTCCGCTTTTGACCGGTTGCATCCTTCAATTCAGCCTTTAATTCGTCAGCTTTTTTTTGAAGATCAACATCCTTCAAGAGCTTCTGAACCGCTTCTGCACCCATTTCTGCGGTGAAACGGTCACCATATTCGGCCTTCTTATCACGATACTCTGCTTCCGTCAAAAGTTGTTTCTTTTCTAAAGGAGTGTCACCTGGGTCCAGAACAACATAAGATGCAAAGTAAATTACTTCTTCCAAAGCCCGTGGACTCATGTCCAAAACGAGACCCATCCGTGATGGAATCCCCTTGAAATACCAGATATGTGATACTGGAGCAGCTAATTCAATGTGTCCCATCCGTTCACGGCGAACTTTAGAACTAGTAACTTCAACTCCACAACGGTCACACACTAATCCCTTAAAACGAACTCGCTTGTACTTACCACAAGCACATTCATAATCTTTGGTAGGACCAAAGATACGTTCGTCAAACAGACCTTCTTTTTCAGGCTTCAAAGTCCGGTAGTTAATCGTTTCTGGCTTCTTTACTTCACCGTATGACCAACTACGAATCTTGTTAGGTGAAGCCAACCCGATCTGCATACTTTCAAAATTATTGACGTCAATCAAAGGGCTGTCCTCCTTTTTTAGTCTTGCTTAGCTTCATTTGGTTCAGCTGACGTTGATTGATCAGCATTTGCCGTTTCTTGTTGTTTTTGTTGGGCGTGTTGCGCTGATTTACGAACATCAATCACATCTTCGTCCATGTTTTTAAGTTGTACTTCTTCATGGTTATTGTCGAGCACTTTCATGTCCAAACCAAGAGATTGAAGTTCCTTAACCAATACCCGGAATGATTCTGGAACACCTGGTTTTGGAATCTGATCACCATTAATAATGGCATCATAAGTATTAACCCGTCCAACAACGTCATCTGACTTGTAAGTCAAGATTTCTTGCAAGGTGTAAGATGCACCATATGCTTCAAGGGCCCAAACTTCCATTTCACCGAACCGCTGGCCCCCAAATTGGGCTTTACCACCAAGTGGTTGTTGGGTAACTAATGAGTAAGGTCCAATTGAACGTGCGTGGATCTTATCATCAACCATGTGAGCTAATTTCAGATAGTGCATAACACCAACGGCAACTCGTTGTTCAAATGGTTCACCAGTCCGTCCATCATAAAGGATTGTCTTCCCATCTGATGGCAAACCGGCTTCCTTAACAGCATCCCAAACGTCTTGATCAGTGGCCCCATCGAAGACTGGAGTAGCAATGTGAATCCCTAATTCACGGGCTGCCATCCCCAAGTGTAATTCGATAACCTGACCAATGTTCATTCGTGATGGCACACCCATTGGGCTTAACATGATATCGATTGGTGTTCCATCTGGCATGTATGGCATGTCCTCTTCAGGAACAACGATCGAAACCGTCCCTTTGTTACCATGCCGACCGGACATCTTATCCCCGACCTGGATCTTCCGCTTTTGGGCAATGTAGACCCGGACCATCTTGTTTACACCAGGTGACAGTTCATCCCCGTTTTCACGAGTGAAGACTTTAACGTCTTGGATAATTCCGCCACCACCATGAGGAACCCGAAGTGAAGTATCACGTACTTCACGAGACTTTTCACCAAAGATCGCATGCAGTAAACGCTCTTCTGCTGATAATTCAGTAACCCCTTTTGGTGTTACCTTACCAACCAAGATGTCACCATCATGAACTTCAGCACCAACCCGAACGACACCATTTTCATCCAAATTCTTTAATGCATCAGCACCAACATTTGGAATTTCGCGAGTCATTTCTTCGGGTCCTAGCTTAGTTTCACGAGCTTCTGATTCGTAAGATTCGATATGAATTGATGTATAAACATCATCCTTCACTAATCGTTCAGAAATTGCGATGGCATCTTCGAAGTTATAACCTTGCCAAGTCATGAATGCAATCAGTGGATTTTGTCCTAATGCCAATTCACCTTGTTCCATTGATGGACCATCAGCCAAAATATCGTCAGCATCTACATGTTCACCAACTGTAACAATTGGACGTTGGTTATAGTTCTTACCACCATTTGAACGACGGAATTTCATTAGTTTGTAAGTATCAAGAGTGTCATCATCACGACGAACACGAATTTCACGTGCATCAACATATTCAACAGTTCCAGAGTACTTAGCAATTAAGGCAACCCCAGAGTCATGAGCAGCCTTATATTCAATCCCCGTTCCAATCAGAGGAGCATGAGGATTAATAAGCGGAACAGCTTGCCGCTGCATGTTGGCCCCCATCAACGCACGGTTAGAGTCATCGTTTTCCAAGAATGGAATACATGCAGAAGCAACAGAAACTACTTGTTTAGGAGAAACGTCCATGTAATCAACGTTTTCAGCGGTAGTTGAAATATAGTCATCTTTATCACGACACATAATTTCATCTTCGGCAAATGAACCATCATCATTTAGCTTAGTGTTAGCTTGCGCAATGATGTAGTTATCTTCTTCATCCGCTGTTAAGTAGTCAATCTTATCCGTAACTTTATGAGTTTCCCAAGAAACCCGCCGGTAAGGCGTTTCAATAAAGCCATACTTATTTACTCGTGCGTAAGATGATAAACTGTTGATCAATCCAATGTTTGGTCCTTCAGGAGTTTCGATTGGACACATCCGACCATAGTGCGTATAGTGAACGTCCCGAACTTCATATCCAGCACGATCACGAGTTAAACCACCAGGTCCAAGGGCAGAAAGACGCCGCTTATGAGTCAATTCTCCCAGTGGGTTAGTTTGGTCCATGAATTGTGAAAGTTGAGATGAACCAAAGAATTCCTTGATGGAAGCTACAACTGGACGAATGTTAATTAATTGTTGTGGAGTAACCGTATTGATATCTTGGATTGACATCCGTTCACGAACAACCCGTTCCATCCGTGCCAAACCAATGCGGAATTGGTTTTGTAATAATTCACCAACAGAACGAATCCGCCGGTTACCTAAGTGGTCAATATCATCAGTTGAACCAATTCCTTCTGGGAGATTAAAGAAGTAGTTTACTGAAGCAATAATATCAGCCGGTTGAATGTGCTTGAGTTCCAATGGAATATGGCCGTTGGAAACGATTGGCACAACTCGTTCTGGGTCCTTCTTAGAATAGACCAGAATCTTTTGGAGCTTAACTGGTGCAGTTACTACAGCTTCATCGGAAGGTGTGTACGTCACCATCTTAAAGTCATCGCTTTCAAGAGCTGGTTCTAACTTTTTAAGGACTTCTTTAGTAACTACATCGCCCTTATTAGCTAAAATTTCACCAGTTTCTGGGTCAGCCAAGGTTTCAGCCAAGGTTTGTCCCAACAAACGATACTTCATCTTAAGCTTCTTATTTGTCTTGTAACGTCCAACTGGTGCCATATCATAGCGCTTTGGATCAAAGAAACGCGCGGTCAAAAGACTCCGTGCAGAATCCGCAGTCTTCGGTTCACCTGGACGTAACCGTTCATAAATATCTTTCAATGCTTCTTCAACACGGGAGTCTTCAGCATCTTTATGAACATCCTTATCCAGAGTTGCGCTCAGTGAGTCAGAATTACCACCAAGCATTTCAATGATTTCATCATCTGAACCAAAGCCCAGCGCACGAACTAACTCTGTTAATGGTAATTTCCGTGTCCGGTCAATCCGCACATATGAAATTCCCTTAGCATCCGTTTCGTATTCCAACCATGCACCACGGTTAGGAATGAAGTTGGCACCATAACTTGGCCGACCATTCTTGTCAGTTTCTTCATTATAATAGACCCCTGGTGAACGAACTAATTGAGAAACAATTACCCGTTCTGCACCATTAATAATGAAAGTCCCTTGATCAGTCATTAGTGGGAAATCACCAAAGAACACATCTTGTGACTTAATTTCACCAGTTTCGTGGTTGGTTAAGCGTAATGTGACGTGGAGTGGTGCTGAATAGTTAGCGTCATGTTCACGTGCTTCATCAACTGTATACTTAGGTTCCATAAGTTGATAATCAACGAATTCCAAAGAAAGTTTCCCTTGGAAATCATCGATTGGCATAATGTCATTAAACATTTCCCGGATACCCTTATCCATAAACCAATTATATGAATTAGTTTGGATCTCAATCAGGTTCGGTAGATCAAGAACTTCCTTAATCCGAGAATAACTACGACTGGTACGGTGTTTACCGTATTTTACTAAATGTCCGGCCAAAGTATTCACCTCTCTAATTTGTTGGGTAAGTTCAACTTGCGAAATATTACATTTTGATTACATTTTGGATAAAATGCAACTTTTGGGCAAAAAAAATCCAAAAGCAGCTGGCAACTACCTTTGGGATTTATAAGGATTGCAATGGACAATAGATCATCACAACCGTTGAACTTACAGTTAAATACTTTCAAAGTATAATCGTTTTTTCTGACTAAGTCAACCGTTGCGACACTAAAAAAGAGGTTAGCTCATTAACTAACCTCTTTTATCTGAACGTGATTTCTTAACGCTGATTCAATCCGTTCATAAAGATATCTAAAATAATCCGGTTACGTTGTTCTTGCGTAATAGAACGGCCACCAAACTTTTGAAATGAATTAAACATTGGACTAAGACTAGCAATAAATAGCTCCGCAGCTTCTTTCGGCAACACATCTGGTCGCATCTTGATGTCAGGTTGCTTAAAGAATTCAGAAACTGGCTCAATGTAATCAATCATAAAAATTACATTTAATTTTCGCTTTGAACTTTGGCTAAGCAAATCCCCCGCGCTTTGCCACTGTTCATAGATATCTTTTGGATGCAGACGCAACAGGGTCTTAGCTAACTCCCATAAACGTTCTTCACCTTTTAGTTCGCTTTCCCGCATCACCTTATTTACTTCTTGACGAACCCGACTTCCATGACTAGTCATTACATCTAAAAAGAGTACTTCCTTATCGTTAAAGTGGTGATATAAAGCGGGCTGGGTAATTCCGATTTCTTTAGCAATATCACGGGTGGACGTCCCCCCAAAGCCATTATTCAAGAACAACTTAGTTGCCGTCTTCATAATTGCTGTCCTGGTTTTTGCT